>CAYUIJ010000084.1:0-8495 GCA_964444735.1 uncultured Bacteroides sp.
TATCGACTTTTTATGCCATCTTACGTTTTAGGGACATTTACTGAATATCCCTATTATATACTTTAAAACAGGTTATAGAGAAGCCCGGATTATGCTTTGAATACATAGTCCGGGCTTTAATATTTGATATTTCTTCTTATTTGTCTGTCTTTTCAATGGAAATCAATTCCACTTCAAAAACAAGAGTTGAGAACGGTTTGATTTTGCCGGTCGCTCTTGTTCCATAAGCCAGCTCCTGTGGAATGAAAAGTTGCCATTTGGATCCTACGGGCATCATTGTCAAGGCCTCACTCCATCCTTTGATAACCTGGTTTACTCTGAAACTTGCCGGTTCTTTGCGTTTATATGAGCTGTCAAATTCAGTTCCGTCAATTAAAGTTCCTTTATAATTTACTTTTACGGTAGCATTTTCAGCCGGAACTTCCCCGTCACCTTTTACAAGGATTTTGTATTGTAATCCGCTTGGAGTGGTAAGGATACTGTCTTTTTTCTTGTTCTCGGCAAGGAACTTTTCGTTTTCAGCCTTATACTCAGCATAGGTTTGGGCCAGATATTCAGCTTTGATACGCTCCATGTTCTTACTCAGATAATTTATGGCGCTGTCCATATTCATTAAAGTGTTTTTTTCTTGAGCAGCGGCGATGAATGCGGCAATAAAGTTGTTTTCATTAACGGCTTTAACAGAATCATTGCCAACGAGTTCGTAGTTGAAACGGTCAAGCATAGCACTTAATTGCTGGCCAATCTGTATGCCGGTATAATATGCTTTTTGGTCTTTGTTGTCTTTTACCTTGACACCTGTTTGCAACCCTCTGATAAAATCTCTCATCTGTGCTGAGTCAATACCCATTTGTTGTTCCAGATAAGGTCTGAGCCCTCTGGTATGTGTCACACCTGCAGCGTATGACAATGTGTCAACTGCAGTATTCAAGCGGGCAGTAGGAGTACCGCATGTACATGCTGCAAACAAGCCTGCAGCAACAATCATTACAAATCCTGGTTTTTTCATTTGCTTTAACTATTAAATTTATTTATTATAAAACTTCAGTTAATCCAACCTCAAAAAATCAAAATGCTGTGTGGCGGAATCTGATCCGTTTTAGCTCCATATAAGCTGTAGCCTCAGGCTGTTTGCCGTTATCTTTGCGTATTACTATATCGCAGTCTGCTTGGAAGTGCTTTTGCGTTAGGATTCTTTTTTGTATTCTTCGAGGAAAGCTTTTCTTTTTTCTATGTCTTCTGCATTGACGCGAGCTTCAAGCTTTTCAAAATATCCTGTTCGTTTACGATGGCTTGCGTCTCTTTGTGTGATATTTGCCGCTTTCCGGTAACAATGTCTTTGATTGCCTGTGCAAAATCTTCAGCATTAAGCTTGTTTATATCCATTCCGCATAAGTCCTGTCTGATACCAAGACCGGTAGAGTAGATGAATTTATCCATTATTGGTTGTATATATAATGTTTTAAGTAATAAAATTTCCTTTGAAGCGTTGCAAAGGTAGTTGAATATTTTTTTGAAACCTGACATGGATATCATTTTTTTTCTAAATTTGTCGTTAAAGTCTTAAAAAATAAGGAATAAAATATGGAAAATCGGAAAATTGTAATTCTGACAGGTGCCGGAATGAGTGCAGAAAGCGGAATCAGTACATTTCGTGACTCTGACGGATTGTGGGAACATTATCCCGTGCAGCAGGTGGCCAGTATAGAAGGGTATGAAGAAGATCCCGGACTTGTGCTCAATTTCTACAACATGCGGCGCAAAGAGCTTTTAAACGTAGAGCCCAATCATGGTCATCTGATGGTAGCTGCTTTGGAAAAATATTTCAATGTTACGGTCATTACGCAGAATGTTGACAACCTGCACGAGCGTGCGGGAAGCTCACATGTAATTCATTTGCATGGTGAGTTGATGAAAGTTACTTCAACGCGTAATCCGAACGATCCATCGTGTATTGAAGAGCTCACGCCTGAACGTTGTGAGATACGCATGGGCGACAAGGCGGTAGACGGTTCGCAACTCCGTCCTTATATAGTGTGGTTCGGTGAGCCTGTTCCTAAATTTGAAGAGGCCGTAAATGAGGTTTCTACTGCCGATATCTTTGTTATAATAGGCACATCGATGCAAGTATATCCGGCAGCCGGACTAATCCGTTATGTCCGGCCCGATACGCAGGTTTATCTTATTGACCCCAAAGAAGTCAGGGTATACAGTTCGCAAAGAGTACATGCCATTCGTAAGGGAGCTTCCGAAGGAATGGATGAGCTTATAAAAATCTTGTTAAAGAGTTGGCATTGTTGAAAGTATTTCCTTACATTTGCGATGGCTTAAAAAATTATGACGATTATAATTTTTCCCGTTTTTACAGATAAAATTTATTGTTTATGAAGAAGTACATTTGTACTGTATGTGATTGGGTTTATGACCCTGAAGCTGGTGATCCTGAAAGCGGTATCGCTCCGGGAACAGTGTTTGAGAATATTCCTGAAGATTGGGTTTGCCCGGTATGTGGCGTAGGGAAAGAAGATTTTCAGGTAGTGGAAGACTAAATAAGAATATTTGGAGAGAGGCGTTTGAATTTCAATTCCCAAACGCCTCTCTTTGATTTTGTGGCACAATAGAAACAAGCAGAAATGTTATTGCCCTATTTGAAAGAAAACTGTGTGGAGGCCGGTTGCGATGAGGCAGGACGGGGATGTCTTGCCGGAGCCGTTTATGCTGCGGCAGTCATATTGCCGCCGGATTTCAAAAACGAACTTTTGAACGATTCCAAGCAGCTTACTGAAAAACATCGTTATGCATTGCGCGAAATTATAGAGAAAGAAGCGGCAGATTATGCAATAGGAACAGTTTCTCCCGAAGAGATTGATAGAATCAATATTTTGAATGCCTCTTTCCTTGCCATGCATCGTGCGATCGATGCCTTGAAGGTGCGTCCGGAACATTTGTTGATTGACGGGAACCGTTTCAGAAAATATCATGATGTGCCGCATACCGCTGTGGTAAAAGGCGATGGAAAATACATGTCGGTTGCGGCTGCTTCAGTTTTGGCAAAGACTTACCGTGACGATTACATGCGGCGGCTGCATGAAGAGTTCCCTGTTTATGACTGGAATCATAACAAGGGCTATTCCACCCGCAAGCATCGTGAGGCTATTCGCGTGCACGGTGAGTCGCCCTATCATCGTAAGACTTTCAATCTGTTGGGCGATATGCAGCTTACGCTTGGTTTGTAATTTTCTTGTCCTCGTTTATGGCTATTCTATATTAATGCTTATATTTGTTTTTATCTAAAGTTAAACCAATACTGTTCATAACATGTTAGAACAAATCAACACTTCGCTGATTGAGTGGTCACGGGCGCAGTTTGCCTTGACTGCAATGTATCACTGGCTGTTTGTTCCCCTTACGCTGGGACTGGCCTTGCTGATGGGAATCATGGAAACCCTTTATGTGAAAACGGGCAATGATTTCTGGAAGCACAACACAAAATTCTGGATGAAGATCTTTGCGGTCAATTTTGTTGTTGGCGTAGCAACAGGTTTGATTCTGGAATTTGAGTTTGGCACAAACTGGAGTAACTACTCATGGTTTGTAGGCGATATTTTCGGATCACCTCTGGCTATTGAGGGTATTTTGGCTTTTTTCCTCGAAGCTGCCTTTGTGGGTGTAATGTTTTTCGGATGGGAACGGGTAGGAAAGCGCTTTCATCTTGTGGCTACATGGCTCACGGGAGTAGGAGCGGCCATATCCGCCTGGTGGATTCTTGTGGCCAATTCATGGATGCAGCATCCGGTAGGCATGTATTTCAATCCCGATACCATGCGCAATGAAATGCTTTCGGCCGAAAGTTTCTGGGAAGTGGCATTTTCGGATGTGGCGTTGGTGAAATACTTTCATACCGTACTTAGCGGATGGGTGCTTGGAGCCGTGTTTGTAGTGGGAGTATCTTGTTGGTATCTGCTGAGGCGTAGGCATCAGCGGATGGCTATGGCCAGTATAAAGATTGCCTCCATATTCGGAATGTTATCGTCTTTGATTGTTGCCATGACGGGTGATCTTTCGGCATATCAGGCAGGAAAAGTGCAACCCATGAAACTGGCCGCCATTGAAGGACTGTATGATGGTGGATACAGTCAGGGACTTACCGTTATAGGACTCACCAATCCGGCAAAAGATCGGTATGACGATGGCGTGGATCCGTTTATTTTTGAATGGAAAATGCCTTATGCACTGTCATTCCTCGCAACAAGAGATCTTGATGGATATGTACCGGGGATCAATGATATTATTAGAGGAGGATATACGCAGCCCGACGGGACTGTAGCACTTTCGGCCGAAAAGAAAATGAAGCTGGGCCGCAATGCGCTTAATGCGCTCGGTACATATCGTATGGCCAAGCAAAACGGTGATTCCGTTATTGCCAAAGCCATATTGCCCGCTCTTGAGAAAGATGTAAAATATCTGGGTTACGGATATATTGAAGATGCAAACGAACTGGTTCCCAATATACCGCTTAACTTTTATGCGTTCCGCGTTATGGTCGGACTGGGCTGTTATTTCATTCTTCTGTTTGCCGTAATATTGTTCCTGGTATATAAAAAACGTTTGTCACAGATGAAATGGATGCATCGGGTAGGATTATGTTCTATTCCTCTTGCATACATAGCCGGACAAGCCGGTTGGATTGTGGCCGAAACAGGTCGTCAGCCGTGGGCCATTCAAGACCTTCTTCCGGTCAATGCCGCTGTTTCATCGGTTTCTGCAGGATCGGTCATGACTACGTTTATAATATTCCTTGTGATATTTACCGTTATATTGATAGCCGGAATAGGAATTATATTGCGCATCATCCGTAAAGGTCCGCAGGAAGCCTGAGCCGTTTAGGTATGGATCATACAATGAGATCATATTCCGGGACTGTTTGGAATGTCAACAGACCATTCGTTTAAAAACAAGTATGAAATTAAAAAAATCAAGTTATGGAAACATATAGCTGTTTGCAACATTATTGGTGGTTCCTTATCTCTCTCTTGGGAGGACTGCTTGTATTCTTGCTTTTTGTGCAAGGCGGTAATTCCATGCTCTTTCAGTTGGGTAAAAATGATGAGGAACGTTCTCTACTGATTAATGCCACAGGCCGTAAGTGGGAGTTTACTTTTACTACGCTGGTTACGTTCGGTGGCGCCTTTTTTGCGTCTTTCCCCTTGTTTTATAGTACAAGTTTCGGTGGAGCCTATTGGGCCTGGATGATCATTTTATTCTCTTTTGTGTTTCAGGCTGTATCGTATGAGTTTCAGGCACATTTGGGTAATTTGCTGGGAAAGAAAACCTGTCAGTTCTTTCTTGTGCTCAACGGTGTAGTGGGGCCTTTGTTGTTAGGTGCTGCGATAGCCACATTCTTTACCGGATCTGACTTCATTGTTGACAAAGGCAGCATGAGCAATTTCTCAATGCCCGTTATCAGCCGGTGGAACAATTCATGGCATGGCATTGACATCCTTTTTAATATATGGAACTGGGTATTGGGTATTGCCGTTTATTATCTGACACGTATGTTGGGAAGTCTTTATTTCATCAATCGTATTAAGGATGATACTGTGGTGCTTCGTTGTCGGAAACGGCTTTTCCCTGATGCCATAATGTTTTTGTCTTTCTTCATGGTATTTTTGGTACGTATGTTGATAAATGAAGGTTTTGCCATTGATCCCGAAACTCAATATGTATATATGGAGCCCTATAAGTATCTTAATAATCTGATGGCCATGCCGGCTGTACTTGTAGTCTTTCTTTTGGGAGTAACAGGAGTATTATGGGGAACATTCAAAGGAGTGTTCGTTGTAGGTTCACGCCAGGGAATCCGGTATGCAGGAATCGGTACAGTACTCACGGTGACTTCTTTGTTGCTTTGTGCCGGCTATAATAATACCGCCTATTATCCTTCAGTTGCCGACTTGCAGAGTTCGCTTACAATAGCCAACAGTTCATCCAGTCCATTCACATTAGAGGTAATGTCTTATGTATCAATACTTATTCCATTTGTTTTAGCGTATGTATTTTATGCCTGGCGTGCTTTGGAAAAGAAACAGATTACCCGTGAGGAACTGAAAAACGATGATCATGCGTATTGACGGAAATGTGGTTTGTCTTTTTTGTGATAAAATAAAATGTGCTTGTGTCAGCGGAATTAGGAAGGCATTAAGATGATGAGAGAAAAGCCGTGCATGCCGGTGAGCGTGGCAATACGGCCCTCCGGGTGTCGTCCCCGGTTTTCGGGATTGGAAGCTGCCGCGCTGTGTCTGGCTATCCCCCGTGATGCTGTCCGTGCGGCCGGGCAGCATGTCATGGACAGGAGCTGCTGTAGCCGGATGCCCTCTTCCGGATACTGCCTTTTCGTAAGGCACGTTCCGGTCCGGAGGCAACAGCGGATCTTCATGGCGCATGGTAATGGACTTGTGTAATAAGCCAATAAGTCTTCTTGCCAATGCGGAAAGAATGGATTTGCAATTGAAAAGGGCCGTACATAGAGTCTGGCGAATGCCTGTTGCCTGAAGAAATGGCTGAATACTTTGAGGTGGTGCAAGTAGAAAAGGCAAAAGATACGTTGGGATGTGACTTTCTGGAGGAATGTGACAAGGGAGTAGAAATGACAGCGGTTAACTGCGTCCGATCGGGTTCTACGAGGAAAGCGCGGTCAGGGATTATCCGGTCAGAGGCCGCAAGATGACGTTCCATGTCAGGCGGTGCAGAGGGGGCGAGATTGAGACGGGGAAAGCGTGTCGAAGCTCTGGGACATAGAGGCAGGAGGCACCCTTTGTTGGAAGGGTTTTCGGCTTTTATAAAGGGCATGCTTACAGATACCCGGTTACGGGCCGCTCTCTTGAGTGGTTCTTTGACGGTGCCCAATGGGGAATACACTAAAGGAACTGCTTGTCCGCGGCGTTATGCACTGTTCAAATCCGCCGGTAATTGCAGAAAACAAACTCCATCCATCTAAAACATAAAACAGAACCCTTTCTTTTGCGAAGCATTGAATTGATCAATCTCCAAGGAAAGCGATTTTTTCAACTGTCCTGCCATAAACAACAAGAACGGTTGATTGGTTTCTTTGTCTTGGCATTGGCGCAGGGAAAGGATATATTCTTCTCTATCCTCTTTGAATATCTTGGTTGGAAAAAGATGATAGCAGAATTGAATATAATTCATCAGCAATCTGGCAGTTCTACCATTTCCATCCACCCACGGATGTATGGTCACTAAATTAAGGTGGGCATTAAAACTCAATTCGTATTGTTTCCGAAATGTTCCCATGGTCTTTTGCATCTCTTGCAGAATGGCGCAAAGTTCATCTACCTTAGCAGGAACTTTCAGATAGTTCATATAAGAATGTCCGCCAACACCTGCCGTAACCCCGCATAGACGGAAATCTCCTTTTGAAGAATCGAAAGAACCACCCATCACACTGTGTACACTGCCAGTGGTATGCATCGACATAGCATTCAACCTTTGTAGAAAAGCAGGAGTTATCGGTGCAAGATGGGTAGATTCGGCTTTGGCAAATTCATACGCTTGCTTCAAATCCTCATTCATCAGATGATGCACAAGCGGTTTCCCTTTCGCTGTTACTCCCTCGTCAAAAAGTAGCTGCGTGTCAAGTTCCGTAAGTGTTGAGCCTTCTATGGCTGTGGAATGGGTGATAAGAGAATAGAGGTAGTACTTATCATAGTCCACCGCTTCACTGATACCAAGTTTCTGAAACTTTTGGTATAATTGTTCTATCTCATGCCAAACACCTTGTTCCATTGTTTTTTATTTAATAGGCTTTATTTCTTTTCAAAGGTAGTGTATTTACTATGTTCAGCCAAAGAAAAACATTCATTTATATCGTATTTTTTGCACGTGTGTGGGGGGGGGGAGGGAGAGAGGAAATGTGGGGAAGTCCAGCCAAAGAAAAAGCCAAGTAATTGAATAGTCAATCACTTAGCTGGTTTATTCGTACCCAGACCCGGGGTCGAACCGGGATGGAGGTGAATCCACTGGTGTTTGAGACCAGCGCGTCTACCGATTCCGCCATCTGGGCATTTTCCCATATATGACACAAAAATAGTGCTAATATTTAGAACTCACAAACTTTTCATGAACTTTTTTATTCACTTATGGACACTGTATGGTCAACTGGCAAGTGCAAGAATAGAGAAAATGTCTGAAGGACTCACGTTTCGGTGTTGGAAAAATGAGTTGCGTTTCTCGCCTGGCCTTGCGTTTGTCCTGGCCTGTACTCTTTTCAGGAAAAAATTGCCCGGATTGCTTAGAGTCCGTTCTTTCCGGCCCGTATTGCCTTATGAGTTTGCCGGCGTTTTTCGGTGGCACCTTTCTGTCACGAACAGCAGAGATCGGTAGAACAGGCGGAGGTTCCATTCAATGCTTCCGTGATTTTCAATTTTTCAGCCGTTGTCTCAGGCCTGCCGTTTCCGTGAGGCCCTTGGGTTCAGAGC
>CAYUIJ010000085.1:0-8487 GCA_964444735.1 uncultured Bacteroides sp.
TCACCGCGCCACATCGAACATCCCGTGTGATTACCGCATCATCGAAAACAAGGACGGCAGCAAGACTGTCTGGATAGGCGAGACCGAGCTTCGCCACCGAATGTCGTGGGCCATCGGTGTCACACTCCATCCGGGCAAGTCCTACATCGAGATCAACGGACGGCTGGTCAATGCGACCGGGAATGACAATTCGATGCTCTATTGGTCGAACGTTTCTACCCGCGTGGATGAGAACTATCAGATTATATTCCCTCCAAGTACGGAGTTCGTGACTTTCCATTGCAAGAACTGGTTCGCACACTGGCCCGTTACCCGCGAGCCGTTCAACGGCATTGACGAATATGCGGGCGGTGTCGATGCTTCTTGGTGGAAGAACCATTTTCTGTCCAACTCGATGTTCGTTTATGATCTCAAGGAGGACTTCATCGCGGGGTACGACCACGGGCGTAAGGCCGGCACGATGCTGACGGGCAACCATAACATCGTCAAGGGCGGCAAGTTCTGGCTCTGGGGTCCCAATTCGGAATGGGACACCCGCATTCTGACCGACACTGACGGACACTATTGCGAACTGATGGTAGGCGCCTATTCAGACAATCAGCCCGACTATAGTTGGATAATCCCTTACGAGGTGAAGGAGTTCACCCACTACTGGTATGCGCTGCGTGACATCGGAGGTGTGAAGGCCGGCAACAGGCAGGCGGCCCTGAATCTTGACATGGTGTCTCCGGGCAAGGTGCTGGTCGGGGTCAATGCCACGGAAAAGCTTACGGATATGACCGTCACTCTTACAGCGGGAGACCGGACGCTTTTCACACGCCGGGCGGATCTCGCGCCCGATGCGCCGGTAGTGGAGACCGTTTCCATTGACAAGACAATCAAGCCTGCAGACCTGCGGATTTCGCTTTCCGATTCCACGGGAAAGGAAATGCTGGCCTACTCGCCCGTAGAGCATGATCCGGACAAGCCTCTGCCTGAGATTGTAAAGCGTCCTCTGCGGCCCGGACAGATAGAGAATACCGAGGAGTGCTACCTCGTAGGAATGCGTAATCTCCAATTCCACAACCCGTTTATCGATCCTACGGACTATTTCGAGGAGGTTCTGCGCCGCGATTCCGGTGACACGCGTGCCAATACGCAGATGGGTATATGGTGGCGTCAGAGGGGCGACTACGACAAGGCTGCAAACTATCTGCGCACGGCAATCAGACGGCAGACGAAAGACTACACGCGTCCGAAAGATTGTGAGGCCATGTACAATCTCGGACTGGTACTCAAGGCTCAGGGGAAAACCGAAGCAGCCATGGACACGCTCTACCGGGCAGTCTGGAACTCCGGCTACAATTCGGCAGGAAATTTCCAGCTGGCACAGCTCTATGTCATGCAGGGCGACATTCCGATGGCACTCGACCGGCTTGACGAGGCCGTCACCTACAACGGAAACAATTTCAGTGCGCTGAATCTGAAGGCCACCATCCTGCGTACGCAGGGTGACGCGGCAGGCGCTTCGGCCTGCGTGAAGCGTGTTCTGGAGGCCGATCCTCTGAATGCCTATGCCACTTATGAACAACAGTTGCTTGGCGAGGACGGCTATTTCAGAACACTGATGCGCGATGAGCCCGAATCGTACCTCGAACTGGCTCTTGCTTATCTCCACAACGGGTTTCCTGAGACGGCGGCGGATCTGCTCAGGCAGATAGACAGCCGCAAGGCTTATCCCACTGTCAAGATGTGGCTGGGTTATCTGGCCGGAAAAGCCGGTGACAAAGCCGGGGAGATGAAATATTTCACGGAGGCGCTGTCAATGCCGGCCGGCTATTGCAATCCGTTCCGGCTGGAAACAGTTGCCGTGCTGGAACGGGCTAAGGAGATCTGCCCTCAGAGCTACAAGCCTTACTACTATATGGGCAACCTTTACTATAACAAACAGCCTGACCGCGCAATGGCCGAGTGGAGGAAGTGCATTGACAAGGACCCGTCGTTCGCCATGGCCTGGCGCAATCTCGGATGGGCGCACTGGCTTCACACGAAAAACTATGATGAGGCGGCGAAATGTTACCGTAAGGCCATTGAACTGGCTCCGGAGGAGGCTCTTTTTCTTGAGGAGATTGACCAGGTCTACGAAGCTAGCGGGGAAGACGTGCAGGTACGCTATGACCTGCTGAAAAGCCACCACGATGTGAATGTGAAACGTTACTATCCGTTGGCGGCGGAGGTCATTACGGGGACATTTGTCGGAGATTACGACTATGTGCTCAAACTGCTGAAAGAATGCTACTTCCCAACGCGTGAAGGGGTTGCAAACTTTCACGATGTTTATGTTGACGCACTGCTTCTGGCGGGGAAGGAGAAACTCGCTGCCGGACAGGGGAAAGAGGCCATAGGGCTTTTCGAAAGCGCCTTTGACTATCCCGAAAACCATCAGGTATTCCTCGTTGACAAGCGTACGCCCCGTGATGCCCAGATATATTGGTTTATCGGTAACGCCTACGAGCGGATGGGCAACCGGTCCAAGGCCATGCAGAACTACAGGAAGGCGGCGGCAGTGAACGTCAAGAATACCGACTACCGGTACTGGCAGGGCCTTGCGCTCGAAAAACTGGGCAGGAAAGACGATGCCAACGGCATGTTTGAGGCACTTGTTGAAACAGGCAAGGCCGGCATTGTAGAGGATTATGTGAACTTTTACGGTGCCGAGGGTACCACCGGCAAGACCGTGGCAACCGTCAACACCAAGGCCTGCTACACGCAGGGACTCGGCCTGCTGGGGCTCGGCAACAATGACGAGGCCCGGAAATGTTTCGAAAAATCCGTGGAGCTGAAACCCGATAACCTCTGGGCATCGGTAATGCTCAGGGAATTGAAATGAAAGGGTGATCCGTACCCGCCTTAAGTGGATGCGGCAGAACTTTTCCGGCATTGCCGGTTGCCGCATCCACAGGGGGGGGGAAAAAAAAGATTTTTTATGTCGTTCCGATTCGGGAACATAATTTTACGATGTGAATAAATAAACCTGTGTTGGTCAGGCCGAACGGGTTCAACTTATCAACACAGACTGGGAGTTAGAGAGCCCGCATGATATAAACAATTGAAAATGAATATTCAACAAACATTTGTATTTAGTGGCTTTTGGGCTGTTGCCTTGACCGGCACCAGCCAGCAGATCACTGCCCAAAAGCGGCCCAATATGGTTGTCATTCTCGCTGATGACTGTAGCTGGCATGACATCGGTTGTTATGGATCGGTCAATAACCATACACCGAATATTGACTCACTGGCCGGCACAGGAATGCGCTTCACGAACGCATGGAATTCCGTATCAACGAGTGTGCCCACACGTCATTGCCTGTATACGGGAATGTATCCGATCCACAATGGAGGTCATTATAATTTGAGTGCCATTCGTGAGGGTGTCGAAACCATGCCTGTACGTCTTTCACGGCTCGGTTACAGGGTCGGTCTTGCCGGAAAATGGCATATACACCCGAAATCCGCCTTTCCATTCGAACGAGTTCCGGGATTTGCGGCGAATTGTGTGACAAAGGATCCTTCCCACACAATGGATGGGGTAGAGGAGTTTGTTTCCCGGAATTCCGGCGAACCGTTTTGTCTGGTGGTAGCCTCGGTGAACCCCCATATGCCATGGACCGGCGGACACCCCGAAAACTATAATCCCGGAGATCTGACTTTGCCGCCCCATTTTGTTGACACGCCGGAGACACGTAAGTGCTATGCGTCCTATTTGGCCGAGATAGATCTGCTGGATCAGGAGGTAGGTGATGTGGTACGTGTGCTGAGAGAACGTAACTTGTTGGAAAACACACTGATAATATTTCTCTCGGAGCAGGGGACTCAGTTCACGGGTGCCAAATGGACCAATTGGAGTGCCGGGGTGCATGCAGCGATGATAGCCAGCTGGCCTGGACATATCCGGGCAGGGAGTACAACCGATGCCATTGTGCAGTATGAAGACATCCTGCCGACATTTGTGGCATTGGCCGGAGGAGCTCCGGACAAAGAGATGGACGGACGCAGTATCGTTCCGGTTCTCGAAGAGCGTAGCGGTCATCACCGCGAATACGCCTTTCATCTCCACGACAACTATCCGTCGGGTCCTCCTTATCCCATCCGCGCGGTAAGTGACGGTCGCTACCGGCTGATATGGAATCTTGCGCCGGAACGGCGTATGGTGGCCAATAATATGGAGAAAGCCGTGTGGCTCAAAGCCTGGAAGGCATCCGATGATCCTCATGCCCGTTTTATTGTGAAGAGATGGTATCACAGGCCGGAATTCGAGCTTTACGATACAGCGGAAGATCCGTGGGAAATGACCAACCTTGCAGGCAAGGAGGGGTATTTCTCTGTACAGAAGCGTCTTTTCAAGGCATTGAAAAAGTGGATGAAGACGCAGCATGATGCAGGAATCGGAGCTGATACGAAAAAGAATCAGCCTATGAAATAAAAAATATGTCATTTTACATATAATTACAAAAACTTATGAAACAGATTTGTGGCCGGATTGCGCTTTTTCTGGTCATTTCCCTGACATTGTCTTGTACAGGAAGGCCGGATGTGGAGTGTCGGTCTTTCGGACGTTTGTCCACGGGTGAAGAAGTCACCTTATATCATTTAACCAGCGGTTCCGGAGCTTATATGGATGTGATTGACTACGGCTGCCGTGTGGTGCGGATCGGTATGCCTGACCGCAAGGGCGTGATTGCCGATATCGTGCCGGGATACGATAACATCCGCGATTTTGAGACTGGGAGCGAACGTTTTTTCGGAGCTCTGATTGGTCGTTACGGCAACCGCATCGCCAATGCGTCGTTTCCGCTTGGAAGCGACACCGTGAGGCTGACTGCCAATGAGCATCTGGCCGGATGCCCGGGACACCTGCACGGTGGTGACAAGGGCTTCGACCGGGTGATGTGGCGGTCCGAGCCGATTGTAGAAAGGAACCGTGCGGGTGTGCGTTTTACGCGTCTCAGCCCGGACGGCGAAGAGGGATATCCCGGCAACCTTTCCTGCACGGTCACCTACTGGTTCACGAAAGACAACGTCTGGCAGGCCGAATATACGGCCACGACCGACAGGCCTACCATTGTGAACCTTTCGAACCACACCTATTTCAATCTCAAGGGTGTGGATGACGGCGGTTATGTGATGGATCATGAAATGCGGGTCGAGGCTGACCGTTATCTGCCGAACGATGCGCGCTACGTGCCGGCAGGACCGCCGGAACCTGTTGAAGGCACACCTTTCGACCTGCGGGAATTCCACCGCGTGGATTATGCCATTGATATTCCCAACGAACATTTGCGCACCATGCAGGGGTATTCGGTCTGCTGGGTCTTGCGTAACCAGACTGGCAAGCTGGCGTATGCGGCGTCATTGTGGGAACCCCGGAGCGGGCGTGGAATAGAACTTTGGACTACGGAACCCGGACTGCTGACCTACACCGGACGGCTCTTTTCTCCGAAGGTTGTGGGCAAGGGCGGCCGGGCTGTGGAAAAATTTGGCGGCATGCTGCTCGAAACGCTCCACTATCCCGATTCGCCGAACCATCCCGAATATCCGTCGGTCGTGCTTCGCCCGGGTGAGACCTACCATTCAACCACCGAGTTTCGATTTTATGCAAAATAGCAGACTTCCGGACAGGTTTTAGAATCGTTGTATTTTTCATAGTTGCCGCGTACTTCCCGGGGAAAGGAAAAAAATGACTCCCCGTGCTGTCTGTTTACAGGTTCCATGTCTTAAGCAGGCGTAACTGTTTTTAATAGCGTGAGTCTGGATTAGGAACTCAATCCACGCTCAAAATCATCGGGGGGGGGTAATAAAATTTTGGGCAACCGAATCAGACCCGCCTGAATTATATAACCCCGGTGATTGATTCCGGGATGCAGGTTGTCTGTCTCTGTCACGGGCGGCCTTTAAAAGCCGAATGCCTCAGACCATGGAGCAAAGGAACAATGCTATAATAAAAGCACCGGGAGCAGGCGGATAAAGGGTTCTGCCGCCTGCATCAGAGAACCGGCGGAGCCCAATGCCAATGAATTGGCCGGCTTTGTCTGGATTTTAAATTTTAAATGGAAATAAGATTATGAAAAAGTTTTTCGTGACGGTTGTTCTGTCACTTTTATGTGTGTTGCCGGTTCCGGCACAAAAACAGATTGAGGCGTCAACGCTCAATCTGATAGGCAGACCCTTTGAATTGACTCCCAATCCGTATCACAGGGTAGACACTTTGGTATATAAGGGCTTTAACAGAGTGGAGAACCAACAGCTCCGTTGTCCGGCCGGTATGGCCGTGCTGTTTAAAACGGACACACGCAATATACGGATTACGACAAAATGGGGATACCTGTATTATGGCAATTCAACAATGCCGATCTCTTACAGGGGATATGAACTTTATATTAAGAATGCTGACGGTAAATGGCAGTATGCGGCAAGCGGTGCCGGCATGGTTAAATCGTACAGGGGCGAAAAAACGAGTGCATTCACTCTCATTGAAAACATGGATGGCACAATGCATGAATGCATGATGTATATGCCGATGTATTCGGAAGTCATTTCCTGCAAGATAGGGATAGATGACAATGCGGTTATCGAACCGCTGAAATCCGGTTTCCGTCATCGGATAGCGGTATACGGATCTTCATTCACACAAGGGGTAGGCACGGATAGATCCGGGATGAGCTATCCCATGCAGTTTATGCGCAATACAGGCATTCAGATCGTGTCGCTTGCAACAAGCGGACGTTGCCTGATGCAGCCCTACATGCTTGATGTTCTTGCCGGAGTCAAGGCTGATGCCTTTATATTCGATACATTTTCAAATCCTGACGCGGGACTGATAAGGGAACGCCTGATGCCGTTTATTGACAGGCTCATAGCGGCACATCCGGCCGTTCCGCTGATATTCCAGCGTACCATCTATCGCGAAGGGCGTTCGTTCAACATGGTGCTTGACGCGAAAGAACGGGCCAAGGCGGCAACTGTAGAGGAACTGTTCGCAAAAATCCTCACGGACCCGAAATACAGGGATGTCTATCTGATTACGCCCAATGCCTCCGATGCGCATGAGACATCGGTAGACGGAACCCATCCCGGTAATTATGGATATGCGCTTTGGGCGAAGTCAATAGAGGATCCGGTAATGGAAATATTAAGTAAATATGATATAAAATGAAGCTTACGGTGGCGGCGATGTATTAGCAGGATAAAACCGGGCGGGAGGCAGGCACTGATTGCCTGTGTTTATCTCCTGCTGTCAATCGGCCAGGTGTATTCGGTCCGGCAGGTGAAAGTCGCCAAGCCGTATGTCTGCCTGTATCCTCATACTTGCAGTAACCATCCAGAACAAGCCGGTATAATTTTAAAGAGAGACGGAAGTTTCCATTTTGTTTCAAGGGCTTGAGGCAAGGCGGAACTCTTATATTTGATACAGATTGGGGAAGAAGGATGGTTCCCGGAAATAAGAGGGTGACATAAACATTTTACTGCATGAACGAATATTGAAAAATAGCTTTATCTTTATGTCCTTTATGCTAAGAATTAAATGAGAAACAAATGAAAGAGGCGACCATAACTCCCTTTGCAAAGCCGCTATATGTAATGACCAAGCCTGCAGGCGCGGCTTGTAATCTGGCCTGCGACTATTGTTACTATCTGGAAAAATCCAAGTTATACGAGAAACAACCACGCCATGTGATGAGCGATGAGTTACTGGAGAAATTTATTAAGGAATATATTCAGTCGCAAACCATGCCGCAAGTTTTGTTTACCTGGCATGGGGGAGAGACCTTGATGCGTCCTTTAGCTTTTTATAAGAAGGCCTTGAAGTTTCAGAAAGAATATGCAGGCGGCAGGATCATTGATAATTGCATTCAGACAAATGGCACATTGCTGACAGATGAATGGTGTGAATTCTTTCGTGAGAATAATTTCCTGGTAGGCATTTCTATAGACGGTCCTCAGAAGTTTCACGATGAATACCGGAAGAATAAGATAGGACAACCCTCTTTCTATAAGGTAATGAAAGGGATTGACCTGCTGAAAAAGCATGGGGTGGAATGGAATGCCATGGCAGTGGTCAATGACTATAATGCGGATTATCCGTTGGACTTCTATCATTTTTTTCGTGACGAGCTTGACTGCCATTATATACAGTTTACTCCCATTGTCGAGCGGTTGTCTGACCGTGCAGACGGTCTGCGGCTTTCTTCATTAAGGCAAAAAGGCAGCGAACCGGCTTCTTTCTCCGTTACTCCCGGGCAGTGGGGAAACTTTCTTTGTACTATTTTTGATGAATGGGTGTTGAATGACGTGGGCAATTATTATATTCAGTTGTTTGATTCTACACTGGCCAATTGGGTGGGACAGCAGCCGGGTGTTTGTTCATTGGCCGAATATTGCGGACATGCGGCCGTAATGGAATTCAACGGTGATGTGTATGCTTGCGATCATTTTGTTTTTCCGGAGTAT
>CAYUIJ010000086.1:0-8356 GCA_964444735.1 uncultured Bacteroides sp.
CCGGAAGTCCCGGCAGTGCCGCAAACAGCATAAATGCCAGTCTTTTCATATCCGTCATCTGTTCAGAACGTGCAATTACGATATTCAAGCTTTTTCACCTTTAAATCAGTCTTCCACTCACACTTCTCAATCGGACTGATTTCACCATTAGTATTCGGATTATCATTGATTTCATACTTGTAAATTGTACCCTTATTCGTATTGTCATAAGTACAAATAACAAGATCAGTATCACGTCCTCTGGAAACAGCATCAAAAGCCAGATGAGTAATCTCACTGCCAAAATCCTTTAACATGACTGCCCGATTGCTTTCAAATCTGTAATTAATACCATACAATTTAGTCCCTACAGAATACAGCATCACGGGTTGCCGGGAAAAACATGCATAGTAGGCAGCCTCATCCAGGCCAGGAGCATTGTCTGCATTCAGCTGATAACAAGCTATTTTGGAAGGACTATACTCAACATCCATCTCATAGATGTAATATCGCCCGCTTTGTATCAAGTCTTTCATCAAGGCATGACTGTAACCAGACGAGTTCTCACCATATACAATTGTACGATCTGTTTGATTCCATGGAAACGGATTATCTGTTTTATCCGTTAATTTGTCACACTTCTCTTCATAAGTCCAGCCGCCGTAAACTCCTCTGATAATAGAAAAACAGCCGGCATCCGTATCATAGAACATAATAGCATCATTACTATATGCGTTTTTATAAAAAGCCGTTTTGTATGGTTTAAATAACGTAGTAGATGTTGCGTCATATCTATTTACAGGATTGCCATACGATTCTCCCATAGTGAAACTACCCACGAAAACAGCATCCTCCGTAATATATCCGCGGTTTCTGCCTGCCATTCCGCCACCAGATAGCTGATGGGGAAACTGGTCTACAATTTTTAAAGGACGCTGTACATTTAATGTAGGAAAGAAACAGAGATCTTCATTATAATCCGGATCTACATAAAACAAAGAGCTTTCTGAAATCAAGCTGGTAATTTTATAGGTTCCCGTATTGGTTACAGCCCAAAGATTTTGTCCGTTTGGACTATAGCTACTTCCGGAAAATATCATGTCTTCCGCTCCTTTTATACCCTGTTCGTTTACAAAGATATCCTTTACTATTACAGAGTCTTCTCCTTCCAGCATGCTTAAAAAATCAATTCCTACTGTTCCGTCATCCTTGTCACCAAACACATAGAATCCTTTTGAAAGAGCTGTCTGAACGTTTAAAGTACTTTGAAAAACCCACTCTAACCCTGTAGACTTATCCGTTACAATAAAATACAGGCTATATGTGCCCGGATCCAAATGAACTATCGTATTCAGATTTTTTTCCGTTCCAAGCACCGTGTGCTCATGAATATCCGCGCCAAGCTCCGGATCACATGCGTACCAGGAATATTCGTATTGACTGTCGTCAGTCCCGCTTAAAGTACCTTCTATTGCAGGCTCTATCTGTAACTGAGTCACACCGGCGGTAACAGGATACGAGCTTTCCAATCCGGAAACATTCACCTCATTTACCGGAAGCATCTTATAGGATCCTTCGTCCTCGACACATGAGGATATAGCCAATGCCAATCCGGCTATAGCTGATATATAATATCTTGATTTCATAACTTGCATTTTATTTATAGTAATCTTCTGGTTTTGTAAATGCGCTCCATGCGCTGGAACCGCCATTTGATGATACATACATACACCACATCATTGTTCCGTCCTCATCTAATACCGCATATTCACGTCCTTTAGCGGCCTGCTCCAATAAATAACGCCCTAAAGACTCAGAAATGGCCATAGCCCTTCCGTTAGGCATTGTTGTCATTGACTCGTAATCTTTAACCGTTGTACCGGTAAGTTCCATCATTAAGCGGAATTTTTTTGGAGAAAACTTTCCAAACAATCCTCCTCCGGTATCATCATTTCCCCACCAGCCGCCAGGCTTTACCAAAAAATCATTGGCAATTACCATATGAACGCTGGCATCCGGATTTGTTGTATAGTCAGTTCCCGGCGAATAATGTCCCGGAGAGTCGCCATAATTTTTAAAAGGCAAGGTAAAATATTCATTAGCCGACAGTTGCAACTGAATATATACATTCTCGTCAGCCATGCGCTCTGTCCGATAAAAAGTGAAGTCCACATAAGCGCATGTCTCGCCTGCTTTAATTGCATACTGCCCGCCAAGGCCTTCATAGTCTTCACCGGCTATGGCATTTGTACTGTCTTTGTTTGCGACAATCGTAAAAGAGCGGTCATAATCCTTGATGGTTCCTGTGGTTTTTACGCGCAAATGCACGTCATAAGATGTCTCTTCCATTTTTCCAAACTCAATTGGAGTATAATACTGATGCGCCCAGTCATTTTCAGGGTCTCCCCATTCCGGACCCCAGCGGACATCAAAATAAAGTCCGTCTTGTCCTTCATAATCCATAGTCTCTTTTTCACAAGAGGACAAAGTCATGGCAAATAAAGCCACCGGCACTAAGATATATTTCATATTTTCCATAAACTCACTTTTTTTATTGACGCTTGTTTGTTTCTACGGTAGGCAATGGCACTACATAGTCGGACAATTCCATGTTAAACGGCTCCGTTGCGCTGGTTCCGGAGATCATTTGTTCCATGGCATTTCTCTTGTAGTAGAAAAACAACTGGCCTTCACCAATTACTTCACGAGCAAATTCCTTGGTGATATGGTCCTTTAAATTCTCGGCAGACGGTCTCACATCGGCAACAGAGCGATGCAGTCTTATCTCATTGATAGCCGCTGCCGCTTCTTCCAGATCAGAAGTACACTCTGCTATCATCAAGTAAAATTCACTTATACGCATGAGAGGTATCATGTAACGATAGCTGTTTTCCAGCTCAACATCTTCATATTTCAAGAAATAGGAACTTGCCGTTGTCTCATTCTCGTCCTCGCCTTCTGCGGGATTGTTTTCCTCGATTACGGATTCCCACATTTTTCTGCGATAATCCGTAGTAGAGCCTTCACCATAAAATGTCTCCAATTTGGAATCACTGCCTGATATTCCTCCGGTAAAGCTTAATGCATTTCCTTCACGAGAAGAATTGAACATACTGTTATACAGATTTATACGGCTCGTATTGTATAATCCAAACATCACTTCAGAACCGAACAATCGATCTGGGGCCGACTGATTCGTGGCGTCAGAGCCAGATACCCAAGGAAAGACATTTTTTTCATTCACCTCGCTCAGCAGGGCAGAGGCTGTATTATAAGCTTCAGTCTTATCGCCAATCCACATATAGGCACGTGCCAACAACCCCTGTACGGCATAGTAATTCAAGCGGTATTGTCTGTAACGGAAATCATTATTCCTGTTCGGTTCTTCCGATTCAGAGGCTGACACGCCATAAGTCCGGATTGAATCATTTTCCAGCAGTGCGGAGGCTTCTTTCAAATCATTAATAACCTTGTCTATAGCCTCTTTCGCAGACAAGACGGGCAGCATCTCTTTGTTATTCGCCTTTTCAAGGTAAGGGATCGACTTCTGTGAGGATGTCTGATCACTATAAATAGGGCCGTAAAAACGAAGCATGTCAAAGTGCATCATGGCACGCAATGCCAAAGCTTCCCCTTTCACCATGGAATAATAACGTGAATTGACAGCGGAGCCTTCCTCATCGCAGTGCTCCAGCAAAATGTTCACATTGGCAATCAATGCATACATAGTTGTCCATACACTGCCTGAGGAGCTGTCAAAACTATTATCGTCATAACCATAACTGGCATAAATATGGTATGGATGATCTGAATTTCTCTGCACATTGTAATACTGCGCCATCACATCAACGGCTCCCATGCCTAAAAATGAAGAGTATACGGTATTCAGATTCGTATATATTCCGTTGAGAGCAACCAGAAAGCCCTCATTGTCCTCAAACAAGGTTTCTTCCATTATGCCATCCTCCATATCCACCTTTAACCAGTCGGAACATGATGAGGCAGAGAATAATACTGCAATTGCCGGTGCAATATTTTTAAATATGTTTTTAATCTTCATAATCTGTTAGTTTTATTCATTTAGAAACGTAATCCTATGGAAGCCGAGATATTTCTTGAGAACGGATAGTTTATACCCCGTTCTTCCTTGACTGTAGACAAACGGAACAAATCATTTCCATAGACGCGCACATTAAATGAAGACGCGCCTATTGCCTGAAGCCATTTGCCTGTAGTAGTTTCATAACCTACAGAGACAGAGGAGCATTCCAGTGTGTTGTCATCGGCGATAAAACGGGAAGACATTTGCGTAGTGCTTGTATCGTCAATACGCTTGAATTTGGCTATGTCGCCCGGTTTCTGCCAACGGTTGTACAAAGCCCGCTTATCCTGATTGTATTTAACCTGTGTACTGTTTATGTTTTCTACCTTGTTAAACAGGGTACTTAACTGAGTCTGGCCTCCGTACCGGTATGTGAATGCCACATTGAGCGAAAAGCCTTTGTAATACGCATACGTGCCAAATGAGCCTTCAATATCCGGAGTACTATCGCCGCAAACCGCTTCATCTGCCGAATCCCATTCATATGTGTATGTCCCGTCTTTCTTGATAAAGACTTCATTGCCTGTCATCGGATCAATTCCGGCTGAACGCACGGCCCACAGGGCTGTATTGCTCGCTCCGTCATAATAACGGGTCAATGTCTGGTTTGTACGCCCCTCTTCATTGTATTCCTCCAACAGATCGCCTATATTATAATAGGTTGTCTTAATATGACGAAGATTGGCATTCAAGGTCCAATTCAGATCCTTGCTTTGAATTGCCACATAACTGGCTGTTACAGTCAATCCTTGATTTTTCATCGCTCCTATATTCATAGGAACGAAATTCATGCCTGTCGACGGCGGAAAATCAATGTTCAATAATAGCGGATCTGTTTTCTTGATGAAATAATCCACGCTCAGGCGTAAGCGGTTTTGGAATATCCCCAAGTCAATACCCCAGTTCTGATCCCGTGTACGTTGCCATTCCAGTCCGGAATTGCCCCATTGGCTGACTAACGCGGCCAAGCCGAATATATTCGGATATGCGGTATAATAGGTATAAATGCTGTTGGTCAGCTTGGCGCTGATGTTCTCATTGCCCGGATTACCTATGGAATAGCGTAGCTTCAAGTAATTCAGCCAGTCATTCTTCCCAAAAAAGGCTTCGTTATGGACATTCCATCCTAATCCTAAAGACCATGTCGTAGAGAATGGATTGTCGATTCCATATACCGAAGAGCCGTCGGAACGCAAGTTAAAGTCTAACAGATAACGCAGTTTATAGCTATAGTTAAAGTTTCCATAATAACTGGCGGAACGTGTTTTTGTAATCCTTGAGGAAGGTTTTCCTCCATCAGGATATCCATTTGAAAAGTTCGGATTTGAGAATTGGTCGCTCAGATATCCGATTGCTGAAAATGCAGAAAGGTTTGAGTTGCTTTCATTCAATTGCATACCCAGAATTGCATTTACAATATGATCTCCAAAAGAATGCCCATAGGTGACATCAAAGCTTCCGTCATACGAATTGCTTTTGGTATTCGATTCCGAATAGCGTCCGCTTTCCGATTGCTCCGTACCTATAAATGAGGTCATTTCAGGAGAATCAAAAGTTTTTGCGTTCACCCGGTTTACGATTATGCCCAATCTTCCTCTGAATTTTAAATCTGCTATCGGACGATATTCAACCTGAAAATTATTGGTAAAAGTCAAGGTGTTGCTCTTGTCATAGCTATTCTGATTAAAATCCCATAAGGGATTCGTAATATAAGTATTCCCCGATACAGTAGGAACGGTTTCAAGAACCTTGTCTATTTCACCGGATTCATTATATTTATTATAAAACGGATTGGTTTGCGCAAAAGAGCTGAAAGGCACCATCGGATTGCCGGTATCCGTATTGGTGATATTTGTCTGATTGGTAAATGCAAACTTGTTTACACGGTATGTCAGCTGCACGTTCCCGTTCAGAACGTCACGGTCAGAATTTTTCATCACGCCGTCTGTCCGGGTATAAGTAAGCCCTATTCCGTAGCGGAGTGCGGAATCGCCCCCTTCGGCAAAGACATTGTGGCTTTGTGTAAATCCGGTGCGCAATGGCTCGTTCAGCCAATAGGAATCAATACCTTGCTTAACACGCAACAAACGTGAATTATAAAGCCGTCTTTGTGATTCGTTTATGATATCTCCATTTTCGTCCAGACTTCCATAATATCCGGCCAGGCGTTCATATTCCAGCTTCTCGCCGGAGTCCATCAGGTTATAGTCAGACAGATCTGCCCATTCAACTGTGAGATTACCGTTATAATTGAAACGGAGCTTGCCGGCTTCGGGTTTCTTGGTCTCTACTACAATAACACCATTCGCGGCTTTCGAGCCATAGATAGCCGTAGAGGAGGCGTCTTTTAAAAGCGTAATACTCTCCACACGGTCCATGCTTAAGTCTGTAATTGTAGCAAGTGTGGTTTCAAAACCGTCTAATATAAACAAAGGCTGGTTCGGGTTGTTCTCGTATTCTGTTTCCAGACCCACAATGCTTGTATTGCCGCGCACATTCACATTCATCATTGTATTAGGGTCAGAACCCGAAAGATTATTCTCCAATACAATAAAGGACGGATCCAGAATCTTCAGACTCTGCAGCACATTCTGGTTCCTTATGGCTTTCAGCTCCTTTTCCGTATAAGTTGCCATGGAACCCGTAAAACTTTCCGAATTGCGGGTATAGATACCCGTTACTACAGCCTCTTTTAAAGAAACGGCATCTGATTCCAGACGGACCGTGATTTTCCTTTCGCCCGACACGCGAACGGTCTGCGTCTTCATGCCGACATACGAAAATATCAGTTCATGGACATTATCCGGCACCGTGATTTGAAACTCTCCCTTAATATTCGTGATTGTGCCGGAACCTTTGGCATGCTTGTAAGTAACGCTCACGCCGGGCAACGGCATGCCGGAATCATCGATAACAACGCCCTTGCAGGTTACTTTGCCTTGTTGGGTCTCAACCTTGTTTACCCCCCCCCGTAACGTTTTGCGCGGTTACGATTACGGGATACACCGTCATGGCCGCCATCACGCATCCGTATGCCGTATGACGCAACCAGTGCCGCGAAAAGGGAACATGCCTGAAATTGTTTTGTAAAAAAGAATTGCTCATGTCTCCTCCTGTTTTAATAATTAAAAATACGTTTGTGAAGATAAATACTTTTTAAAGATATGACAAACTTTTTTTCTTTCTTTTTCAGATATTGCGATAATAATTATTAAAACAGCCGCTTAATTGTCCGGTTAATCAAAAAAACGCTTCCATTTTAACAGATATCGGGATTAAAAATTAACATTCTGACAGACCCTTCATATACCGGATCAATATAACGTTTAAAATTTCAATGCAATAGAAAAAATGCAAAAAACATAATTTACAACAATTATGTTAAAAACGGGACTTATTATAAGAAATCTGTGTTGAATCAGGCGGGTAACTGTTTCAAAAGAAAAAATAAAGATGTAACTTTGTTTCATGATGGATACTGATATGTTATTTTCAACAGGTCTCAGCCTGCACCGTTCATGGGAGGTTGTGAAAGGCAGGTTTATAATGCCTGCGGAAAGTTCCGTTCAAGAGCTGCATTTGAAGACAGGCTTTGAGCGTGGTGTCTGTTTCCTGTCTTCCAGGCCATGCATTTCCGGAGGTCCGACACTGGTATTTAAATAGGAATAGCATGATAAAGCAGACGGAATTTACGCTGACCGCTAAGCAACGGGGGTTTCACTTGGTGACAAGTGAGATACTGCTGCATCTGCCCGATCCGCTTCCGCAGACAGGACTGCTAAACCTCTTTGTGAAGCATACTTCGTGTGCACTGAGCGTCAATGAGAACGCAGACCCTGACGTAAGGAGTGACATGGAACGGATATTTGACCGTGTGGTGAAAGAGGGTGAGCCATACTATGACCATACGATCGAAGGGCTTGATGATATGCCGGCTCATGCCAAAAGTACGCTGACCGGAGTGTCGCTCAGCATTCCCATCACTAAAGGCCGCTTGAATCTCGGTACATGGCAGGGTATATTTCTCTGCGAGTTCCGTGATTATGGAGGAGCAAGAAAGGTTGTGGCAACAATCATAGGTGAATAAGGATAAACAATATAAGTCAACAAGATTATGGATTTCATTGAATTAGCAAAGAGCAGGTACTCCTGCAAGAAGTTTGACGCGGCGCGTCAGGTTAGTAAGGAACAGCTCGACTCCATTCTGGAGGCAGGACGCTTGGCTCCCACGGCCAAGAACCTGCAGGAGCAGCACGTCTATGTGTGCCAGTCGAC
>CAYUIJ010000087.1:0-8299 GCA_964444735.1 uncultured Bacteroides sp.
TTCCGGCCGATTACAAGCCGACCCCCTCCCCCCCAGACATGCTTGAATATATTCCCCAATACCTCATCAGTTTCAATTGTTCCTCCGATGATTTCACCGAGATGGTATAGACATTCACGTAGATCTTGTGAAATGAGATCACCGGGGAGCTGCGTAGACAAACCATCTTGCACACGGTGAATGGATTCAATAGCACGACATAGCGCTTCGTAATGACGGATATTGCTTACTACCACATCGTTTTGTAAGATGTCGGGTGGGGAAGCATAGGTCACCAATTGGTGTTGGAGTCCTGATAAACCGTTTTTCTGTTTGGCAGAAAGAGGCATTATGCAAGTATTCGGGGGAAGATTTGCAAAACGGACGGAAGGCACTTCAGGTACTAGATCTGTTTTGTTAAATACCAAGATTAAATGTTTGTCTTTGCATCGTGGCAGAATCTTTTTCGCCAACTGACTATATTGCATTTGAGCACATGTGACATCAATTACCCATAACACAATGCTGGCCTGATCCAATTTCTGGAAACTTCTTTCAATTCCCATACTTTCGATGGTGTCGGTTGTTTCGCGAATACCGGCAGTGTCGATAAAACGGAACACGATACCATCCAGAACCATGGTGTCCTCAATAACATCGCGTGTGGTGCCATGTATGTCGCTCACGATGGCCCGTTCTTCGTTGATCAAAGCGTTGAGCAGGGTTGATTTCCCGGTGTTTGTCTCACCTACAATGGCTACAGGAACACCGTTTTTCAAGGCATTCCCCACACTGAATGTATCAATTAGATGACTAATTACCTTTTCAATTTGTTCGGCTATATCTTCCAGTTCAGATCGGTCGGCAAATTCCATATCATCATGGTCACTGAAATCCAGTTCCAGTTCCATAAGTGATGTAAGGTGAAGAAGTTTTTCACGCAGAGCAGATAATTCACGGCTGAAGCCTCCGCGCATCTGGTTCATGGCCATACGATGTGTCGCTGCAGAGGTTGAGGCGATGAGATCGGCTACAGCTTCAGCCTGACTCAAATCCATTTTGCCGTTCAGAAAAGCACGTTGAGTATATTCACCTGGGCCAGCGGTACGACATCCGTTCTTGACAAGAAGCTGCATCACCTGTTGGAGAATGTATGACGATCCATGACACATGATTTCTGTAGAGTTCTCGCCCGTGTATGAATGAGGTGCATGGAAAACGCTGACAAGTACTTCATCTATCACTTCATCTTCGGACGAGAGAATATGACCGAATGCCAAGGTATAGGGAGGACGCTCAGTCAGTGGCTTCCCGGAAACCGGCGTAAAAATGCGGTTTGTGATGGTGATAGCTTCCATACCCGAAACGCGGATTATACCGATAGCTCCACCTTGTGCTGTAGCAATGGCGCAAATGGTATCTTGATTCATGAATATTGTTTTATCGTCCTATGCAAGTATAATCAAAACCAAAGCTTTTTATTTCCTGAGGATCGTTTTTGTTACGTCCATCAATAAGATAAGGACGGTTCATTGTTTTCTTCACATCTCCCCAGCTTGGTAGACGGAACTGCTTCCATTCAGTGATAACTATCAGTGCGTCAGCATTTAGGGCGGCATCATACATGTCAGCGGCATATTCCACTTTATTCCCGATACGGCGCCGGCATTCGTTCATAGCCACAGGGTCGAATACACGTACCCTGCATCCCGCTTTCAGAAGCAAATCAATGGTTACAAGTGAGGTTGCTTCGCGCATGTCATCCGTTTCGGCTTTGAAAGCCAATCCCCATATACCGATGGTCTTGTCTTTGATTATCCCTTTATAATAGGTGTTCAGTTTGTTGAAAAGGATAGATTTTTGATGCTTGTTTACGTCCTCTACAGCTTTGAGAACACGCATTTCATATCCGTTCTGTTCGGCTGTTTTGATAAGAGCCTTTACGTCTTTCGGGAAACAGCTTCCTCCATATCCGCATCCGGCATAAAGGAATTTGCTTCCTATACGAGTATCGCTTCCAATACCTTTGCGCACCATGTTCACGTCTGCACCTACCAGTTCGCACAGGTTGGCAATGTCATTCATGAAACTGATACGTGTAGCGAGCATGGAGTTGGCTGCATATTTTATCATTTCGGCCGATGGAATGTTGGTAAAGATTACACGGAAATTGTTGAGCAAGAAAGGACGGTAGAGACGGGTCATCAGGTCTTTTGCCTTTTCAGATTCTACTCCCACTACCACACGGTCTGGACTCATAAAGTCTTTGATAGCCGCTCCTTCTTTCAGAAATTCAGGGTTTGAAGCTACATCAAACGGAATGTTAACCCCTCTTTTCTTGAGCTCTTCTTCAATGGTGGCTTTCACTTCCTTTGCTGTTCCTACGGGTACGGTAGATTTAGTAACCAGCAGAATGTATTTGTTCATTTCTTGGCCTACGGTACGTGCTACCTCCAATACATATTTCAAGTCGGCACTTCCGTCTTCATCGGGGGGAGTTCCTACGGTGCTGAATACTATCTCTACATCATTGAGGCAAGTCTTCAGATCGGTAGTGAAGTGAAGACGTCCTTCACGCTGATTGCGCAATACCATCTCGCTTAATCCCGGTTCGTAGATGGGAATCTCTCCGTGCTGGAGATTATGGATCTTGCGTTCGTCTACGTCAACACAAGTTACATTTACACTCATTTCGGCAAAACAGGCTCCGCTTACCAAGCCTACATATCCGGTTCCAACTATTGCTATATTCATAATGATTTTGTTTTACCGTTGGCGGAATTAAATCAGCGCATATTTAACCCGGCCAGTCGGTCTGTTGTTTTTACAATTGATATATTGTGGGACTGCCAGTGCGCCAATATTCCCGATAATCGGGGTGAACAGTCCTTTTACGCCTTTCGCGAAGCCGCAAGAACACGGTCTTTGTTCTTTTTCCTTGCCTTGGCAAAGGGCTTGGACATCAGTTCCCGACCCACACCGCCCGGCCCTGCACGGACAGCGTCACGGAATGATGCCATGAATTTGCGTCTGCCGTTGCATTGCCGCCCGGGAACTCTGCCGCATACTCCCGCGACATCACAAACTTTATTTTAATAGGCAAAGATACAAATTTTGGTATACATTACATTAATAACGAGTTTTGATATTTGATTTTACAACGTTTTATATATTTTTCTATGTCAACAAAGCGGGGCAAAATTATAAGCGGTGCTTGTAGAATCCAATCATTGGCAAAATCCGTCAGTCGTGATTTGCATGAATGCCGTATGCAGTATAGCCTTGGCCGGTTCAGCGGGGGACTCATTATCAAGGCCCGGCATTCTTCCCCTCCGGCCGTCTTCCGTCACAAGCCGTGTGACATGCTCATGATTTATCTGTTTTTATAGTATATAGTCAAAAATTAAAGCTTACTTTTGTAAATAAGAAGTATTAATTTCATACTCTCTTCTGAAGCATTCAACCCATATTTTTCCAATATACGGCAATAAACTTTTTGAAATTCGTCTGCCATAAAAGAAAATTTCTGTAACTTTGTCAGTGGTAAGCATAGCGGTATCTCTTTGCATCGTTTTGTAACTGAATGCTAAAAAACATCGCTATTCACCAAATTTTCAGACGATTATGTTTTCGTTGAACTTTCGTTATATTAATGATTAAATATAAATAATAGAACTATGGGATTATTAACAGGAAAGACTGCAATTGTTACCGGAGCTGCACGTGGTATCGGTAAGGCTATTGCGTTGAAATTTGCTGCTGAAGGAGCAAATATCGCATTTACAGATCTGGTTATTGATGAAAATGGATTGAACACAGAGAAAGAAATAGCTGCGCTGGGTGTTAAGGTAAAAGGTTATGCTTCAAATGCCGCAAATTTTGAGGAGACTGAAAAGGTTGTAAATCAGATTAAGGAGGATTTTAGTTCTATTGATATTCTGGTAAACAATGCCGGCATTACAAAGGATGGTTTGATAATTCGTATGAATGAAGCACAATGGGATGCTGTAATTGCTGTAAACTTAAAATCTGCATTTAACTTTATTCATGCCTGTACTCCGGTTATGATGCGTCAGAAATCGGGAAGTATCATTAATATGGCATCTGTTGTGGGTATTCACGGTAATGCTGGTCAGTGTAATTATTCAGCTTCTAAAGCAGGCATGATTGGTTTGGCAAAATCAATTGCACAAGAGTTGGGTTCACGTGGTATCCGTGCCAATGCTATTGCTCCAGGATTCATCATTACTGACATGACTGTGAAATTGTCTGATGAAGTAAAAGCTGAGTGGTGCAAGAAAATACCTCTTCGCCGTGGCGGAACTCCGGAAGATGTCGCAAACATTGCCGTATTCCTGGCATCTGACATGTCTTCATACGTTAGTGGTCAGGTAATTCAGGTTGATGGGGGTATGAATATGTAATAATTCTCCCGTGAAAATCGTATACGAAGATAATCACATAATCGTTGTCAATAAGGCAAGTTCTGAGATTGTACAAGGCGACAAGACAGGGGATACTCCTCTTTCGGATATTGTCAGGCAATATCTGAAAGAGGAGTATAATAAACCGGGAAATGTTTTTATAGGCGTTGTTCACCGTTTAGACCGTCCGGTCAGCGGACTGGTTGTGTTCGCCAAGACAAGCAAGGCACTGTCTCGTTTGAATGAAATATTCAAAAACAGTGCCGTGCGTAAGACTTATTGGGCTATAGTAAAGAATCGTCCGGAAAAGGATGAAAGCGAACTGGTGCATTTCTTGGTACGTAATGAAAAGCAAAATAAATCATATGCGTATGATCGTGAGGTACGACATTCCAAAAAAGCTGTATTGCATTACCGTGTGATTGGACAGTCAGAAAATTATTATCTGCTTGAAATTGATTTAAAAACCGGACGCCATCATCAGATTCGTTGTCAGTTGGCCAAGATGGGATGTCCTGTTAAAGGTGATCTCAAGTATGGTTTTCCGCGTTCCAATCCGGATGGAAGCATCTGTTTGCATGCCCGTAAAGTCTGTTTTGTGCATCCCGTTTCAAAAGAAGATATAGAATTGGAAGCTCCCGTTCCCGATGATAGTTTGTGGAAAGGTTTTAAAATGTTATGATTGGTGCTTTCAATGAAATGCTGTATATGATTTTATATAGTGTCATTTCGTTTTTTGACATCTTATAGCGGGGCTCTATCCGTTCTTTTTTATGTAGCCTCAAGCCGGACAGCAGAACCCTTTATCCGCCTGTCCCGGCTGTTTTGTCCTTCAAAGTCAGCGTTTTTATTATTCATAGTTTAGCCTGATAAATTCCCGTTTTCACGGTATCCGGGCACAATCTGTCCTGCAAGGGCAGGCTGGATGACTGTCCGGGGTGTAACAGAGCGCATTGCATACCGGAACTGTCAACACCGTGCAGACTTTGTCCTGACATGTCCTGCGGGCCCGGACTACCCGCCCGCGGCTGCTCTGCTCTCCGAAACCGGACACATGTCCCGCCATGCGGAGATCCCGGACTTCTTCCTGCCGGACGGTTTCCGTTCTTTCGCAGACAGACGGTTGCGTGCGCTTTTCCCGCATACAACGGGATTCATCCTGCGTCTTTTCCGCGATGTCCTATTTTCTTTTTTATAGGTTATAATTGTGTGATATTCCTGTGTTATAAAACAGGAGACAGTCTGCACGGGGGGGGGGAAAAAAAAGTGCAATACTGTCTTCTGTTTTTTTATGCTATGAATTTATTCCTGTGGACGGACGATTTCCATTCCTTTACGTATGGCAGCTTCATTCATAGGAATGAGGTGATGATGACGTTCGGGCAATGTCTTGCGCAGTCCTTTCAGAACAGATCCAATTTCTACGATTGGGTGTAGTTTAAGCAATCCGCCTAATACAATCATGTTGAATGCTTTCATGTTGTTCATTTCTGCGGCTGCATCCATAGCATCTATACGATAAATGTTTATATCTTTGCGTGTGGGAGGCTCACTGATACCATATCCATCGTAAATCAATGTACCTCCGGGCTTTATCCTGTTTTCAAATTTGGTCATAGACGGTTGGTTCAGGATGATGGCCGTATCATACGAACCAAGAATAGGAGAGGATATGCGTTCTTCACTGATAATAACGGTGACGTTTGCCGTACCACCACGTTGTTCTGGTCCGTAAGCCGGCATCCATGTTACTTCTTTGCCTTCCATCAATGCTGAGTAGGCCAAGATTTTTCCCATTGACAGAACTCCCTGTCCGCCAAAACCTGCAATAATAATTTCTTCAGTCATAGTTTTATTCTTTATCTTTTAAATCACCCGGAGAGTAATACGGGAACATGTTTTCTTCCATCCACTTGTTTGCTGCGACCGGTGACATTTTCCATCCGGAGTTACAGGTCGAAACAATTTCCACGAGGTTAGAACCTTTGCCGTTCATTGAATTTTCAAAAGCCTTGCGGATTGCTTTTTTAGCTTTGCGTATAGCGGCTACTGTATGTACAGACTGGCGGGTTACGTAAGCTGTACCGTCCAGTGTAGCGGCAATTTCAGTCATGTGCAAGGGATATCCGTGTATTTTCACGTCACGTCCATAAGGACATGTTGCGGTTTTCATGCCCACGAGTGTTGTTGGAGCCATTTGTCCGCCGGTCATTCCATAAATTGCATTGTTGATGAAGATGACGGTTATATTTTCACCTCTGTTTAATGCATGGATTGTTTCGGCGGTACCGATGCCAGCCAGATCACCATCACCCTGATAAGTGAATACCAGACGGTCGGGCCATAGGCGCTTGATGGCTGTAGCTACAGCGGGAGCTCTTCCGTGTGCAGCCTCTTCACAGTCAATATCAAGATAATTATACATAAACACGGCGCAACCTACCGGCGATACGCCCACTGCTTTTTCTTCCAGCCTCATTTCTTCTATGACTTCGGCTATCAGTTTGTGTACTACTCCATGACTACATCCCGGACAGTAGTGCATCGGGTTGTCATTGAGGAGTGTTGGTTTGTGGTAAACCAGATTTTCGGGCTTTATTATATCTTCTTTTGTCATACATTTACATTTTTTTCATTTGTAACGCATCATCCGCAAAACTACTTCAATCATTTTAAGGATTAAGGCAGTAACACATGTGTAAAAAAACGGTTGTCTGTCATCTACAGCGAAATAAAGGATAAGAGCAACAGCCGTTCCTGTTAAAAACAAGATGTTGAGTATAGTGCGGATACGTTCTTTATCCATATTCTGTTATTTTATTAATTTTTCTTTCAGTGCGTCGGCAACTTCTTCTGGGTCTGGAACGATACCGCCCATGCGTCCGAAAAATTCCACCTTTACACCATTCTTTACTGCAAGCTGTACGTCTTCAACCATTTGCCCGGCATTCAACTCTACAGAAAGGATTCCTTTCATCTGATGTGACAGGCGTTCTATTTCTTTGGATGGAAACGGCCACAAGGTGATAGGACGGAGAATACCCGCTTTGATACCTTCTTTACGGGCAATTTCGATAGTTTTTTGTGCGATACGCGCACATGAGCCAAAGGCGACAATCAGATATTCGGCATCTTCACAGTTTATTTCTTCAAAGCGTACTTCGTTTTCACTGATCTCCTTATATTTTGCCTGCAAGTGGATATTGCGTTGTTCCATGATGGCAGAGTCAAGTTCAAGTGAAGTTATAATGTTGGGGCGTCTTCCTTTTCGTTTCCCGTTGGCAGCCCACGGGCATTGTGCAATGATTTCCTCTTCTGTGCGTCTTGGGCGCATCGGTGGAAGAACCACTTTTTCCATCATTTGTCCGATAACACCATCTGACAAAATTAATGCCGGATTGCGGTATTTAAATGCTAGCTCAAACGCCAAATCAACGAAATCGGCCATTTCCTGTACGGATGACGGTGCAAGTACAATCAGACGGTAATCACCGTGTCCACCGCCTTTTGTGCTTTGAAAATAATCGGCCTGACTAGGTTGGATGGTTCCCAATCCGGGGCCTCCACGCATAACATTTACAATGACACAAGGGAGTTCTGCTCCTGCTATATAAGAGATGCCTTCCTGTTTCAGACTGACCCCAGGACTAGACGATGAGGTGAAAACTTTCTTACCGGTAGCGGCTCCCCCATAAACCATATTGATAGCCGCGACTTCACTTTCAGCCTGAAGAACTACCATTCCCGTTGTCTCCCATGGCTTTTCTTCAGCTAATGTTTCCAAAACTTCCGATTGCGGAGTGATAGGGTAACCGAAATAAGCATCTACACCGGTGCGGATTGCAGCACGGGCTATGACTTCGTTACCTTTCATTAATACAACATCTTCTGCCATA
>CAYUIJ010000088.1:0-8252 GCA_964444735.1 uncultured Bacteroides sp.
CATCGACCGATTGGGAGGATAAAATATGCGCTAATGTAATTCAACCAACAGGTTATTATCAATTTCTATGTAACAGGATGCGATTAATTTCTTTAAGCCTAGGCTATGGAAATTCGTGGCAAAATATTTAAAAAACTAACATCAGACAGCTTCTTGTCCGTGATTGAATAGGAAGTTGTCATTTTTTATTCTCCGTTATTCTCAGAACCAGCTGTAGAAAAATCTACATATGGTTCCAGCCTCTTGATATCAGACGAAACAAACGCATCATAAAGCTCAAGCTGCGACAGCGATTTCAGCGGACCGTACTTATGCCTGTGTTCTACAATGATTCTGGCCTGGTATAAGTTGAGGTAGGGATGCGAGCACAGACGTTCCACACCCCACTGGTTGATTTTCAGATTCCGCTGCGGACGAGTACTGATGCAGAACCAGCGTTCAATCCTCTCCGGAAGTCCGTTAATCTCCTTTAACTGGACAACATCATAGAAACCTCCGATGCTTTGCCTGTAAGCCACAATCCGTGCAGCATAGACACTGCCGATGCCGGGAATCTTTTTCAGTTCGGCCGTATCGGCATTATTCAATTCTATCTTTGTTCCTTCGGGATATTTCTCAATGTAGGGCTTTATCGCTACCGATGGTTCTTCGGGCATCAGAGCCTCTCTGCTTTCAGCAGTTTCTGACTGCTTGTCAGCGGCTATCTGTATGTAAGGACGCAAAGCTGCAAAGGTTTCTCCGCTTAGACCGTATATCCTTGCCAGCGCATCGGAATTGCGGAAGCGTCCGCCTGCCGCACGGTATTTCAGAATGTTACGCACCACACGCACGGGAAGTCCCATGCGTGTCAGCATGGAAAAGTCGGCCGTGTTAGGGTCGAACGGAAACGGATGCAAGACCGGCCTTCCCTCTTGCTTGACAGAAGCAGTGTCTGAACCTTTCCGAAAAGCGCTGCCTTCTCCTATCCGCTGCATGAAAGCCTGAAGAGAGGTGTCCGATTGCGTTTTCTCGGTATCTGCCTGTTGCCTTCCATGACGGCTGCCCATATAGAGCATACCCAACAGCAAAAGAACGGCGAAGAGAAACATTATCCCTTTCCGTTCAGTTCGCGAGAAGTAAAAAAAATCTTTCCACATATCCATACAAAATTTGTAAAGTTATTATACATTTGTAGTTTCAGAGACAAAAACAAATCAACTATGATAAAACTCATCTCACGTTACACCGTTTCATGGCTTTTAATAGTTCTTATCCTGTTCCTTTCTTTCTTCAAAATCTCCGACCCCTTGATGGAAGATGTTCCGTTTATCGACAAATGGACTCATATAACCATGTATCTTGTGCTCTCGTCAAGCCTCTGGATTGAGTATCTGCGAAGTCATACGCGCATCTGTTACAAGAGACTGTGCATTGAAGTCATAGTACTGCCTGTTGTAATGGGTGGAGTCATTGAGTTCATACAAGGCTATTGTACCACCTACCGTTCGGGCGACTGGATGGACTTCATAGCAAACAGTCTCGGAGTAGCCATCTCGGCCATACTCGGCTTTGCATGGTATCGGTACCGCTTCTTGAAAAAGGCCTGATATACACAGCCTGACAGAAGTACTGATGACAAGAAAACTGCCGTTGCGCCCGACTATTGCCATGTTTAGAAATTACCCCCATTCTTTAAGGAATATCAGTGCAATGGCTATCGGAGCAATGTAACGCACGAAAAAGATATATGCCTTGAAGAATCTCACTTTCAGACTCCCTCCGTTTGACACTTCAGAATAGACCAGCTTGCGATCAAGATACCATCCTACAAAGAGACATATCAACATACCACCGAACGGGAGCATGATTTTTGCCGTAACAAAGTCGAAAAGGTCAAACAGTGTCAATCCGCCAATGGTAAACCCGCTCCATACACCCAACGACAGCGAACAGCACACGCCTAGCACAAAGCATCCTGCCGTAACAAAGGTTGCCGCTTTCTTGCGCGTCAGACGAAATTCTTCGTGCACACAGGCTGTCACTACCTCATGCATGGAAATGGTAGAAGTCAGTGCGGCCAATGCCAGCAACACATAAAACATCAGCGAGAAAATATATGAAAGAACAGGCAAACTGTGGAATGCCTGTTGGAACACGTTTGGCAAAGTGATGAATATCAATGCCGGACCCGTATCAGGCTGTATGCCAACCGAAAAAGCTGCAGGAAATATGATAAGTCCGGCCAGAATGGAAATCAGCGTATCAATGGTTCCCACATTGAAAGCCGTGCGTGTCAGATTTGTATCTTTACTGAAATAAGAAGCATAAGTACACAAGCATCCCATTCCCAGACTCAGTGAATAGAAAGCCTGTCCCATAGCACCCAGTACCACATCGGCTGTCACTTTTGAAAAGTCAGGTTTCAAAAGAAAATTCAGTCCGGCCTGAGCTCCGGGAAGTGAAACGGAGCATACAGCCAACACTATCACCAAAATAAACAGCATAGGCATCATCATCTTAGCCGACTTTTCAATACCTCTTTTCACACCGCGTACCACTACAAAGTGAGTGATGAGCAGAAAACAGGCCAGCCATATCAGCGGACGTACCGGATCTTTCGAGAACTCGGTAAAAAATGCCGTAAAGTCGGCCGGAGTCTTGCCGGCAAAGCCGTTTACTCCTGCTTCCATAACAAACTCTAAGGTCCATCCAGCCACCACCGAATAGTAACTCAGAATAAAAAATCCGGTAAGCACTCCCAAAAAGCCTACCCAGCACCAAGCAGTTCCCGGTGCCAGAATCTGATAGGCCCCGGCTGTATTGGCGCGTGAACGGCGACCGATAAGAAACTCCGATATCATGACCGGCATACCCAATAATATGATACAAAATAGATAAATCAAAATGAATGCAGCTCCACCATGCTGTCCGGTTTCATATGGGAAACGCCAGATATTTCCCAGCCCTACTGCCGAACCTGCAGATGCCAGTATCGCCCCTATACGGCTTTCAAAATTCACTCTGTTAGAATTCGCCATACTTATATTTCATTCTGTTATTAAAATCACACCAACGGTGCAAATATAGAAATAAAATCAGAGTTTCTGCGAATAACCGATGCGAATACATATTTAAGAATGCTTATTCGTCATTTTTTCCATGTCAAATAAGGATGCTTCATCAGACTTGAATTGTAATAACGCCTGTCGCCTGTAACCTCATGTCCTAAAAAAGGCGGACGTTCAAACGGTTCGTCTTCATAACGAAGCTCCACTTCGACCACTACCAGTCCGCTGTTTTTACCGAAGAACTCATCTACCTCAAAGACATGATTTCCGAAAGGAACAAGATAACGGGTTTTCTCAATCACTTCCGGCTCGCAGAGTCTCATCAGTTCACGGGCTTCGTCTACGGGTATTTCGTATTCCCACTCGTAGCGGCTCAGTCCGTCATTGAATGATGGGCCCTTGATGGTGAGACAGGCCTTTTCACCGGCTATGCGTATACGCACCGTACGTCCTCCCATGCTGCATATATATCCCTGCACTATGTGGTAGTGCTCTTTTGCCATATGCTTGTACTCACTTTTGACAAGAAACTTTCTTTCGATTTCCTGTACCATACGGTTGTCTTTTTATAAGAACACGAAAAGTGTGTATGCATCCGGCCTCTCCCCCGGAGACATACCGGATCATCTCACACATTCTCCCCTGCCTCACCTGTTATAGAATAGGCCGTCAAGCCCAGATAGAGTAACAAATCATTGCAATCACGGCCAACACAATCAAGCCGATAAATATACCTTTTACTACACGTTCCGCTTGTTGCTCTTCACGTTTTTCACGGGCAACATGCTTTTGTTTGCTTTTCTGGCTCATGGTAATTAAATTTTTTTGGGTTATTGTCATATTCCGGCTTCGCCAAACTCCATAAGGTATGCCTTGATGAATCCGTCAATTTTCCCGTCCATCACACCGTTTACATCCGAGGTCTGGAAGTTGGTGCGGTGGTCTTTCACACGGCGGTCATCAAATACATAGCTTCGAATTTGCGAACCCCACTCAATTTTCTTCTTTCCGGCTTCAATTTTTGCCTGTTCTGCCATACGGTGCTTCATTTCCTTTTCATAAAGGATGGAACGCAACTGACGCATGGCGTTTTCCTTGTTTTTCGGCTGGTCACGGGTTTCGGTATTTTCAATGAGGATTTCCTCTTCTTCTCCGGTATAGGGGTCTTTGTACTGATAACGCAGACGCACTCCAGACTCTACCTTGTTTACGTTCTGCCCTCCGGCACCTCCGCTTCTGAAAGTATCCCATGAAATGCATGCAGGACTGATGTCCACTTCGATGGTATCATCGACCAATGGAGTCACAAACACAGATGCGAAAGAAGTCATCCGCTTGCCCTGCGCATTATAAGGCGATACGCGCACCAGACGGTGCACGCCGTTCTCACCTTTCAGATAACCGTAAGCATAAGCACCTTCTATTTCAATGGTAACACTCTTTATTCCAGCCTCATCACCTTCCTGCAGGTTGGCAACGGCCACCTTATATTTATTGGTTTCAGCCCAGCGCATATACATACGCATCAGCATCGAGGCCCAGTCCTGACTTTCAGTACCTCCCGCACCCGAATTGATTTTCAACACGCAGTCCATCTGGTCGGCTTCCTGACACAACATATTTTTCAGCTCCAGTGCTTCGATGGCTTCCATTGCCTTGTGATAGACACCGTCCACTTCAGCTTCGGTCACCAGCTCATCCTTGCAAAAGTCAAAAGCCAGATCCAATTCATCGGTAAGGCTTTTCACTTCCTTGTATCCGTCAATCCATCCCTGCAGGCTTTTCACTTTTTTCATCTGTGCCTCAGCCTTCTTGGCATCATCCCAAAATCCGGGAATCTGTGTTCTCAGCTGTTCCTCTTCTACCTGAATCAGTTTGGAGTCAATGTCAAGATAACGTCTCAAGGCTTCGGTACGTTCTTTTACGTCTTTCAGTCGCTCTATTGTAATCATGCTTAGATACTTTTTATTCCGTTCATGCAAAGATAATAGAATAATGCAAAGGACAGCACTGTTTCTGCTGTCACTCTTCATACATTTTCTCTATCTCGGCTGCATATTTCCGATATATCACCTGATGTTTTATCTTGAGCGTATTAGTCAGCTCTCCCCTTTCCATGCTGAAAGGTTCAGACAACAGGGTAAAGTATTTCACCTGTTCATAATGCGCCAATTGCCGCTGAAGGGTGTCAATACGTTCCTTATAGAGCTGCACGATACGTTCGTTTTTCAGCAGCTCGGCCATTGTCTGATACACGATGCGGTGCTTTGCCGCATACTCCCTCACCACATTGTAGGCAGGCACAATCAGTGCCGTGACATATTTGCGCTGGTCGGCCACAATGGCTATCTGGTCAATGTAACGGTCCACAACCAGCTTGTTCTCAATGGCTTGGGGCGCAATATACTTTCCATTAGAAGTCTTGAACAGGTCTTTGATGCGCTCGGTAAGAAAGAGTTCACCGTCTCTTATATAACCGGAGTCACCGGTATGGAACCATCCATTTTCATCAATGGCAGCCTTTGTCAAATCGTCTTTCTTGTAATATCCTTTCGTAATGGTCTTTCCGTGAAGCAGTATCTCGTTGTTTTCACCGAATTTCAGCTCCACATCGGGCATCACTTTACCTACCGATCCGATAGTATAGCGGATCATGTCACTGCACGACACGGTAGCAGTCGACTCCGTAAGTCCGTATCCCGTAATCATGGGAATGCCTACCGAATGTACGAACTCCTCTACCATCGGCGGAATAGCGGATCCTGCCGTAGGGAAGAAACGTCCGTTTTCAATACCCACCGTTCTCTTCAGCAGGGAATAAACCGTCTTTTCATACATGCGATAGCGCATACGCAACCACAAGGGAGGCACTCTGCCAACGCGGATATAGTCAAGATTGTAACGTCTGCCTGCCTTCAAAGCATCGCGGAAAATCATGCGTGTCAGGAAATTGCTCTCGGCAATCTTGTCCTGCACACCGGCATATACTTTCTCCCAGAAACGGGGAACGGTACACATGGCCGTAGGACGTATTTCCTTAATGGTGTTACGAATATCTGCCGGACGCAGATTGACGCAAACAGTACATCCCAGACAGATACAATAATAGATCCATGTTTTTTCAAAGATATGCGTCAGTGGAAGAAAGCTCATGACCACATCCTTTTCGGATATTTCCGAAAGACGTATATCATGTATTCTGAAAGCTTCCTTATAGCAGGAATGATGAATCATTACCCCTTTCGATACACCCGTAGTGCCTGATGTATAAAGAATGTTGGCTATATCGGTATCGCACGCTTCGCGCATGCGTTTATCCAGCTCTCCAGCTACAGATCTGTCAGTACCCAGAGACAAAAAGTCGTTATAGTAGAGTGACATGTTGTCTTGTGAATGACGAACCACATGCTTGTCAAAGATAATAATACGTTTGAGTGAAAGACAAAGAGAGGAAATGCGATAAGCCACATCATACTGATACTGCTCTCCCACAAACAGATAGCGTATGGCCGCATCGTTAAGGATATACTCTACCTGCTCTTCCGAACTGGTGGCATAAAGCGGAACGGACACAGCCCTTACAGCAAAGGCGGCAAAGTCCGTATACAGACATTCCGGCTTGTTCTGAGAGAACACGCCTATATTTTCCTGTATTTGTACACCCAACTCCAACAATGAGCGCGCAGCCACGTTCACCGTATGTGAAAATTGATTCCACGTAACAGAAAGCCAGCATTCGCGCACATAATCACGATAACGGAGCACTACCCTGTCTGCATGTTTTCTTGCCTGCTCATGCACAAGCAAGGCTAAATGAGGATGAGGCATTTTTTAATGATAGCTTGATTTTGTGTGCAAAGTTATGATTTTATTTTGAAGAATAGTACTTTTGCATACACAATCATACAAATATTATGGATAAAGAAGCAACTGTCAATGAAGCGATCAATTTGCTCAAACTGCTTATCAGCATACCGTCTGTCAGCCGGGAAGAGGAAAAAGCGGCCGATATTCTGCAGATGTATATCGAAAAAAGCGGACTTCTTACCAACCGTTCAGGAAACAATATATGGTGTGTGAGCCCGATGTTCGACCTCAACAAACCGACCATCCTGCTCAACTCGCACATTGACACGGTGAAACCGGTGAACGGATGGCAGAAACAGCCGTTTACCGCTGTCAAAGTGAACGGAAAGATTTACGGACTGGGTAGCAATGATGCAGGCGGAAGTCTGGTGAGTCTGTTTCAGGTGTTCTACTATCTCACCGCAAAGACACAGCCTTATAACCTCATCTTCCTGGTTTCGTGCGAAGAGGAAGTATCGGGGAAAAACGGTATTGAAAGCGTATTGCCCAAATTGCCGCCCATCGCACTTGGAATTGTGGGCGAACCTACCGAAATGCAACCTGCTATTGCCGAAAAGGGACTAATGGTGCTTGATGTCACCGCACATGGAGCAACCGGACATGCGGAACACAACGAAGGCGACAATGCCATCTATCATGCCATGAAAGATATCGAGTGGTTCCGCTCTTACCGCTTCGAAAAGACATCACCGCTGCTCGGACCAGTGAAAATGACCGTTACCCAAATCAATGCCGGGACACAACACAATTTGATTCCCGACAAATGTACTTTCGTGGTAGATGTCCGAAGCAATGAGAACTATACAAACAAAGAGCTCTTCGAACTTATCAGTAAACAGGTAGACAGTGAGGTACAGGCACGTTCCTTCCGACTGAATTCTTCACACATTGACAGCACACATCCTGTGATACGCCGTGCCGTGGAACTGGGACGTATGCCGTTCGGATCGCCCACTCTGTCAGACCAGGCACTGATGAAATTCCCTTCGGTAAAGATGGGACCGGGGAAACCGTCACGATCACACACTGCCAACGAATACATCCTCATACAGGAAATAGAGGAAGCCATAGAACTTTACTGCCAGCTTCTTGACGGACTGGAAATCTGACTTTCGTACACTCCTTAAAAACAGCTGATTCTCAATGCAAAGTTTATCCACAGACTGAGGATAAAGGAAATGACAGAATACAGGAATTATGTGCCCTGTCTCTTTCTTTTTGCTAATATGCCGTCCAATTCAATATCGGTTCACCTGCAAAATCGTGTGGGGTTTATGCATATAATTTCGTTAGTCTATACAAGAAAAAAGGTATGTCAATGACTCCTCTAAGTTGTGC
>CAYUIJ010000089.1:0-8238 GCA_964444735.1 uncultured Bacteroides sp.
CTATCGACTTTTTATGCCATCTTACGTTTTAGGGACATTTACTGAATATCCCTATGTATGGGTCCTTTTCAATTGCAAATCCATTCTTTCCGCATTGGCAAGAAGACTTATTGGCTTATTTACACAAGTTTATTACCATGCGCCATGAAATGCGTAGCGAGGATAAAAAAACCTTGAACTATCTCTAATTCAAGGGCTTTCTAAAAGTGAAAAAGCTTTTTTTGTGGTGCCACCAAGAATCGAACTTGGGACACAAGGATTTTCAGTCCTTTGCTCTACCAACTGAGCTATGGCACCATTGTTTCTTAACTACAGATACAAAGATATGCAAATAATTTGATTCTACAATAGTTTTGAGAGGTTTTTTTGAGAAAATGCCAGAAGAAAGAGGTTTTGGCAAATTGAAAGGTCAAAAATGGTGGATTCGGGCATAATCTAAAGTCGTTTTCCCATGAAGTATGAGAGTCTTTGATCAGAGAGGACGTGCGTTTTTTAATAGATTTGAATGACGATATTCTGAAATTCAGTTTATTGTTTTTAGCGGATTCCATCCTTGTGCCGTCAGTTCAAATTCCTGTTCATCACGGGTAACAAGAGCAAGACCTAGTTCAGGTTTGGTCATGTATCCGATGATACGTACATTCTCCATCTGGGATACTTTTTCATTGTCTGTCAAAGGAACGGTGAACAGCAATTCATAATCTTCTCCTCCGTTGAGAGCGCAAGTAATTACATTCATATTCAGCTCTTCTGCCATTGCAACTGTCTGATAATCAATCGGGATACGCTCTTCATAAATACGGCATCCGGTATTGCTCTGCCTACATATGTGCATAAGCTCAGAAGATAAGCCATCAGATATATCCATCATGGAGGTAGGCTTGATATGAAGATCTGCAAGTTTTTTGATGATATCACCCCGTGCTTCTGGTTTGAGTTGGCGTTCCAGAAGATATTCTTTTCCAGAAAAATCGGGACTGACTTCTTTCTGTCCTTCGAAAACTTTCTTTTCACGTTCCAGTAACTGAAGTCCCATATAGGCAGCTCCCAAATCACCGCTTACACAGATAAGGTCGGTTTCTTTGGCACCGTTGCGGTATACAATCCGATCTTCGGGGGCATCGCCTATACAAGTGATACTGATTGCCAGCCCGGTATATGACGATGTCGTGTCACCACCTACAATATCTACATTATGATGCATACAGGCCAGTTTCAAACCTTTATAAAATTCTTCCATGTCTTCTATGCAGAAGCGTTTGGACAAAGCCAGCGAAACAGTCATTTGACGCGGGGTGCCGTTCATGGCATAGATATCGGATATGTTTACCATAGCCGATTTGTAACCCAGATGTTTCAGTGGAACGTATGTCAGGTCAAAATGCACACCCTCCATTAAAAGGTCAGTTGTGACAAGTACCTCACTGTTGGGATAGGAGAGTACGGCTGCATCATCGCCCACTCCATATCGGGTAGATTCATTTTTCAATCCGATATGTTCGGTAAGGTGCCGTATAAGGCCGAACTCACCCAATGTAGCTATTTCAGTTCTTTGTTTCTCTTGCATGATATTTAAACTCTGTTTATTAATTCTCTGATTAATTCTGTCATCTTAGGTTGTGCCTTGTCTGCGGCCTCCTGTACATCGAGGTGTGAGATATCCTCGGTCTGGTTATCTATTCCGATGTTTGTAATGACGGAAATTCCAAATACTTTTATGCCGCAGTGGTTGGCTACAATTACTTCAGGGACAGTAGACATTCCTACAGCATCGGATCCCAAAATGCGGTACATCCTGTACTCTGCCGGAGTTTCGAATGTAGGGCCTTGAGTGCCCAGATATACGCCTTCGCGTACAAATATACCCTTTTGTTCCGCTATTTCCTTTGCCTGTCTGATTAAGTCACGGTCATAGGCATGAGTCATATTCGGAAAGCGTGGACCGTAATCAATGTTTTTTCCACGTAACGGATGCTCGGGGAAAAAGTTGATATGGTCAATTATGATCATAAGATCTCCTGCACGGAATGCCGGATTGGTTCCTCCCGAAGCATTGGATACAAAAAGTGTTTTTATGCCGAGCTCATGCATTACCCGGATAGGATAGGTAACCTCTTTCATGGTGTATCCTTCATAATAGTGGAAACGCCCTTGCATGGCAAGAATATATTGTTCTCCCAATTTCCCGACAATAAGCTTACCGCTGTGTCCTTCAACGGTAGAAATAGGGAAATGGGGTATTCCGCTATATGGGATTTCCTCTTTATCGGTAATGGCTTCTGCCAGATTGCCTAATCCTGTACCTAAAATAACTGCCTTTTGAGGCATGCGGGAAATTCGTTTATTCAGATAGGCTGTTGTCTCTAAAACCGGTTCTGACATAATTTAAAATTTGATTGTTAAAATCATGTTCTTTTTCAAACAGTATTTTTACTTCGATAGGAAGTGTATACAAGTGTGCTTTCAGTTCTTTGCTCAAAGAAATACTCATAAGACGGGTCGCATCTTTCTCGGTTGTTATTATGATGCTGTCGGTTCCGGAATGTTCAAAAAGAGCATTAAGGTCTTTGATTTCCTTTTCTGTAAATTGATGATGGTCTGCAAAGCGCATAAACTGTATGTTGTTTGTATATGTGCTGATATCGCGTATCAGTTTTTCGGGTGCTGCGATGCCTGTGAGAAGAATAACGCGCTCATTCTTGCGGAGTGAGGACAGTGGCCGTTCGGCTGCCTGTGCACTGGATGCATATTCCTTGTATGTCATGGTCAGATTGCCGTAAAACAACATTGTGAAAAAGACAGACTGATCACGTTCTGGCGACAGCTTTTCGATGATGAGTCCGGCTTCGTCTCTTGATAAATCAGATGGGCATTTGGATACAATCATAATGTCAGCACGTTTCTTTCCGGACAATGGTTCGCGCAAACGCCCTGCCGGTAGCATGGCATCTTCGTAAATGGGACGGTTATAATCGGTGAGCAATATATTCATTCCCGGTTTGACGTAGCGGTGCTGATAGGCATCATCAAGCAGAATTACATCGGGTACGGGATGTTCTTTTCCTGAAATCATGCAGGATATACCATGACATCTATCTGCATCGACCGCTAAATGAACAGACGGAAACTTGCTTTTCACCTGATATGGTTCGTCACCGATTTGCGGCATTGCAGTTTCGGTAGTAGCCCATACAAAGCCCTTGGATGTGCGTTTATATCCTCGGCTGAGTACTCCTACGTGCATGTTCTCTTTCAGGAGCATGCGTATCAGGTATTCTGTATGAGGGGTTTTCCCTGTACCGCCTACGGTAAGATTGCCAATGCATATAACTGGTAACGGAAAGCTTTGTGAGTGAAACACGTTGTGATTGAACATATAATTACGTACCCTTACCCCCAACTCATACAAAAAAGCCAAAGGATATAATATCTTATAAATGGATATGCGCTGCTGCCTCATGAATACTCATGGTTATAGATTGAACCGAATATCGTATGGAACGCGTGCTTGTACAGAAGCCTGTTGCGGTATGCGTTTGAAAAAACGGAAATTTTCGTAATCCTGCCCCAGAAAACTACGTATACGTGATTCGGCAAAGCTGCTGAATTTGCCGTTGAGTATCTTGGTCAAGAAGCCTTCGGGCATCGGATAGTTACTGATAATATAGTTTTCAAGTCCTGCTTTTTGTGCGGCAATGCTGATTGCCGTGTTTAAGTCGCCCAGCGAATCTACCAGTCCGTTCTTTACGGCCATTTCTCCGGTCCATACCTTTCCTTCGGCAATATTGCGTACATCTTGTTCGCTCATTTGCCTTCCTTCTGCGCAACGTTTTACAAACATAGCGTATCCACGTTCAATCATTTGTTGCATGGCTGCCTTGTTGGGTGCGTCAAGCGGACGGAACAGAGAGAATCCGCCGGCATGCTTGTTGGTACTTACTCCGTCAACATGGATTCCCATTTTGTCTGCCAGCCCTTGCATATTGGGAATCATGCCGAATATTCCAATTGATCCGGTGATAGTAGCCGGTTCAGCTATAATACTGTCGGCAGCACAGGAAATGTAATATCCGCCTGAAGCAGCATATCCTCCCATTGAAACGATAACGGGTTTTTGGGATTTCAGATTCATGACCTCATGCCAAATCTGATCCGAACCGTATGCGCTTCCACCTGGAGAATTTACACGGATAACTACAGCCTTTACATTATCGTCTTCAGCAAGGCTGCGGAGGTTCTTGCATACAAGAGGCGCATGAATGCCAAATTCCAAACCTGATTCAGAATCATCAATATCACCTTCAGCATAATATACTGCAATAGTCGGAAGTGGTTTGGAAATTTCCAAATTGTCGATTGTCATTATTTCTGAAGGAGTAACCGGTTTGAATGTCTGTTGTTGGGAATTATACAGATTGTTTATATATAAAATGGCATCATTACGATAGATAAGTGTATCTACCATGTTATTAGTCATGAAAATTTCAGGTGCGGCATATGCCAGTAGATTGTCAGCATAGGCATTCAGAGAATCAGCAGGTATGTTACGGCTTTCAGATATTCCGTCTACAATTTGTGTCCATATGGATTGCAAATAAACTTTGGTCTGTTCCCGATTTGCATCACTCATTTGTGTTGCCATAAACGGTTCTACTGCCGATTTATACGTTCCTGCCTTGAATATTTGCATTTCGATGCCAAGCTTGTCAAGCAAATCTTTGTAAAATATCGTTTCAACATTCATTCCGGTCCATGCGATACTCCCATGTGGATTGAGCATAACATGGTCTGCAACGCTGCACAGATAATAAGTTCCTTGAGTATAGTTGTCAGCATAGGCTACAATGAATTTGCCGCTTTCTTTAAAGTCTGTCAGAGCATCGCGTATTTCCTGTAAAGCTGCGGGTGATGCCGCAAGTGCTTTGGCTTCAATATATATGCCTTTTATTTTAGGCGAGTTTTTAGCTGTTTGTATGGCACTGGTTATCTGCTGAAGACTCATGTTGGGAAATTCTTCCTCTAAAAATATGGATAACGGATCTTCTTGCAGTAACTCCGTCATTTCTCCTTTTAACTTGATGTACAAGATTGAATTGTCTTGCAGTGCAGACGGTGTGCCGGGCGATAATGATGCAACCATTCCGATAATGACCGAGATACTGATAATGATAAAGACAACACCGGCTATAATCAGACCGGTGACTGTAGCTAATGTGTATTTTAAAAACTCTTTCATATATAGTCAGGACTGAAGCTGTTTAGTGACAAAGATAGCGAAAGATGAGAGTATAGACAAATGAAAACCGCAAATGTGTTTAGCTTATATAAATAAGAGATTTTATTGTCGTGAGTCTATTCCCCACATCATTTTGTTACGTAGCGTATTGAAAAATGTATATCCGGGTTGCTGCACCAGTTTAATGGTATAATCAGCCTTTCGTATAGTCAGACGAGTTCCTTCCTGACAACTTTCACTTCGCCCGTCAATGGCTACAAGGAAGCTGTGACTGCGGCTTTCTATGTCGAGCATGACTTCGCAGTCGTCACGTATAACGATAGGTCTTACGTTCAGACTATGTGGTGCGACAGGCGTAAGAGCCATAATGCCTGATTGGGGAACCATAATGGGGCCTCCCACACTGAGTGAATAGGCTGTAGAACCGGTAGGGGTGGCAATAATTAATCCGTCTGCTTGGTATGTATTGAGAAATTCTCCATTGACTGTAGCATGAATGGATATCATGGATGAACTGTCGCGTTTCAATATGGATACTTCATTAAGAGCATAAGGATATCCTTTCAGCTCTTGACCATCACATTGTATTTGCAGAACTTTTCTTTCTTCTGTTTTGTAGTCACCTTGCATAATTTGTGTGAATGTATTTTCAATTTCTTCAGGTGAGATGTCTGCAAGAAAACCAAGACGGCCGGTATTGATTCCTATAATAGGGATATTTTTCTTGCCAATGCGGCTGGCTGCTTTTAGAAAAGTACCGTCTCCTCCCATGCTGATGGCAAGGTCAGCTTCGAATTGATTGCCTTCGAAAATTCCGGAAGGGGTAAATGCAATGTTCAGCTTTTGCTTAACAAACTGATAAAAAGGCGCATCAACGTACAGCTTAACGTTGAGTAAACGCAGTACGTTTAGAAGCTTTTGTATGTGAATAGACTTTTTTGTCTGGTATGTATTTCCGAAAAGAACCAATTTCATAGAAAGTTGTATTCTCTTTTTATATTAAATTTATAATTCTTTTCCGCGTAAAAAAGGCCATCTTTTACGTAAAACTATTACTTTTGCAATAGTTGATTGCAAAGATACACTATTTTTAGAATAGACTATATTTGAAACGATGACAAAGTTAAGTGTAAATATTAATAAGGTAGCAACTTTGCGTAATGCACGTGGAGGAAATAATCCAGATGTTATAAAGGTTGCTTTAGATTGTGAAACCTTTGGTGCTGATGGAATAACAGTACATCCGCGTCCGGACGAACGTCATATTCGTAAGACGGATGTTATGGAATTACGTGGGGTGTTGCATACAGAATTTAATATTGAAGGGTATCCGACTGAAAGTTTTATAGATTTGGTATTGAAGGTGAAACCTTCTCAAGTTACTTTGGTACCGGACAAGCCGGATCAACTAACTTCAAATGCGGGATGGGATACGAAAGCCAATCTTGAATTCTTGATAGATGTCTTGGATGAGTTTAAAAAAGCCGGTATTCGTACATCTGTTTTTGTAAATACGGAATTGGAAATGTTGGATTTTGCTGCAAAGGCTGGTACAGACCGTGTTGAACTATATACAGAGCCTTATGCGGATATGTACCTAAAAGATGCAGGGCAGGCAATTACTCCTTTTGTTGAAGCTGCGCGCCATGCACGTTCTTTGGGATTGGGATTGAATGCCGGTCACGATTTGAGTCTGGTCAATTTGGCTTATATGGCAAAGTGCATTCCTTGGCTGGACGAAGTCTCTATCGGACATGCATTGATTTGTGACGCGCTTTATCTGGGATTAAAAAATACAATTGAAGAATATAAAAAATGCCTTCGCAGATGAATATTTCTCTGGCTCAAGCCGCTCAGAATATAGCCGAAGCAATGACTGAAAATCCGGTATTGACACCAGTTGTATCTGCAGAATCTGAAATGGATCTTTGGGATATGGCCATGAAAGGCGGTTGGATTATGATTGTTCTGGCTGTACTTTTTATATTATGTTGCTATATATTCTTTGAACGCTGGACTATAATACGTAGTGCAGAAAAAGAAGATCCATTGTTTATGGAACGAATGCGCGACTATATTCAGAATGGTGAATTGAAGTCGGCCATCAATTATTGCCGAATAAACAATACACCAGTGGCACACATGGTAGAAAAGGGCATTATTCGTATAGGATGTCCGGCAGCAGACGTACAGGCAGCTATTGAGAATGCGGGCAGTATTGAGATCGGACGTTTGAGGCGTAGGTTACCTGTGATTGCTACTATCGCTGTAGGAGCTCCTATGACAGGCTTCTTGGGAACGGCTGTCGGTATGGTTACCGTATTCTGGGATATGGCAAATGCCGGTAATAATATTGATATCGCACTCTTGGCGAGCGGTATTTATGAAGCTACGATTACTACAGTAGGAGGATTGATTGTCGGAATCCCGTCTTTATTTGCTTATAGCTATCTGGTTGCAAAGGTAGATACTGTTGTAAATCAGTTGAAAACAAAGACTCTGGCTTTCATGGACCTGCTGAATGAAGAACATCGTAAAGATTGATAAATTATGACATTAAAACGAAGAACCAGAAGATCTGCTGCTTTCAGTATGGCATCAATGACCAATATCATATCTTTGTTGCTGATATTTTTTATGATAGCTTCCGCTAGGATTCTACCCAGTGCCATCAAAGTTTTGTTGCCTCAAGGAAAGCAGCAAATATCGGCCAACCCATTGACACGGATTATCATTGACAGGAACCTGAATCATTACGGAAAATCAGGCAACGAAAGCAGAAATGCCACTCTATCGGGAGAACTTATCTGTTTTCCTGAAAGATTGCGCACAACGTGAACGCGGATATGTATGTAGCATTGTAAATGCTGGAATCTGTGCCTTATCGTGAAATTGTAAGAGTACTTAACATAGTTAATGAAAAATCAGTATTAAACTGGTGCTGGCAACACGCCAGCCTGAAAAAAAGAATGGAGAATAGTCTTATACAGAGGGAATTGCTG
>CAYUIJ010000090.1:0-8230 GCA_964444735.1 uncultured Bacteroides sp.
TTTCTCCCCTCTCATTAACATATTTAACAATTATCCCCCACGGACTCCGGATTATCCCCCCCCCGGTGACTGTTTCCTTGAATCCCCGTTCCCGGACATTTCCGGATTACGCGAGCATGGCATATCTCCCTGTATATATCATTTTGAAAGAAAATATCCTTACAATTCAACAAAATAAAGTTTTATATCTAACAAATATCACTTTATTAAGCCGAAAAGCAAACTCCCTGCCATTAAGACTAAAGCCGTGACAGAGTACTCTCAAACTGAAATTTAAGCCGAAAATATTTTGTTTAATTCGCAAACATTATTGAACTTTGCCGCGCTTATAGTATATATCAACTTATATCATATAACATTATTCATACGAATATGGCAGAAAAAATTGAAGTTAAAGAGCTGGAAGAGGTTGTAGTACGCTTTTCCGGAGATTCTGGTGACGGAATGCAGCTGGCGGGAAACATCTTTTCCAACGTGTCGGTTACTGTAGGAAACGACATTTGTACTTTTCCAGACTATCCGGCTGACATACGCGCTCCACAAGGCAGTCTGACCGGTGTATCGGGATTCCAAGTCCATATAGGCGCAGAGAAAGTATTCACTCCCGGTGACTTATGCGATGTGCTGATAGCAATGAACCCGGCAGCACTGAAGACACAATATAAATTCGCAAAAAGCACTGCGTGCATCATTATTGATACCGATTACTTCCAGAAATCAGACTTGGAAAAAGCAGCTTTCAAAACCGACAATCCTGTTGAGGAAATGAACATCAAACAAGATGTCATTGCCGCACCTATTACCCAAATGGTTAAAGACTGTCTTGAAGGTACCGGTATGGACAACAAAGCCATGATGAAATGCCGTAACATGTTCGCACTCGGGTTGGTATGCTGGCTGTTCAACCGCGACCTGAGCGTTGCCGAAACATTCTTACGTGAAAAATTTGCCAAAAAACCTGAAATTGCCGAAGCAAACATAAAAGTAATCCACGCGGGATATGACTATGGCCATAACACCCACTCTTCCGTATCATATACATACCGCATTGAATCACATGCAAAAGCACCGGGTAGATACATGGACATTTCCGGCAACAAAGCGACTTCCTACGGGCTGATTGCAGCTGCTGAAAAAGCAGGAATGCGTCTGTTCTTAGGCTCATACCCTATCACACCGGCTACTGACGTATTGCATGAGCTCTCTAAACACAAATCGTTGGGAGTTATTACCATGCAATGCGAAGACGAAATATCAGGATGCGCATCTTCTATCGGAGCCGCATTTGCCGGAGCACTGGCAGTCACCTCTACTTCAGGTCCGGGCATCTGCCTGAAATCTGAAGCCATGAACCTGGCGGTAATCACAGAACTTCCGCTGGTAGTACTCAATGTACAACGCGGAGGGCCATCTACCGGTCTGCCTACCAAATCTGAACAGACCGACCTGTTGCAGGCACTCTTCGGACGTAACGGTGAATCACCCATGCCGGTCATTGCCGCCACATCACCGACCAACTGTTTTGATGCGGCATACAATGCCTGCAAGATCGCACTTGAGCACATGACTCCGGTGGTACTGCTCACCGATGCATTTATCGCCAACGGATCGGCTGCATGGAAACTTCCCAACCTTGACGAATATCCGGCTATCAATCCTCCGTATGTAACAGAAGACATGAAAGACAAATACACTCCGTATCATCGCAATCCGGAAACTGACGTAAGATACTGGGCTCTGCCGGGACCAGAAGGATATGTCCACATTCTCGGCGGACTTGAAAAAGACGGAAATACCGGATCTATCTCTACTGATCCCGAAAACCATGATCTCATGTGCCGCCTACGTGCAGAAAAAGTATCGAAGATACCTGTACCCGATGTAAAGGTTTTGGGACACGTTGACGATGCCGATCTGCTGATTGTAGGTTTCGGAGGAACTTACGGGCATCTCTACACTGCTATGGACGAAATGAACAAAGCCGGCAAGAAAGTGGCTTTGGCCCACTTCTCATACATCAACCCGCTGCCTAAGAACACAGCCGAAGTATTGAGACGCTACAAGAAAGTAGTAGTAGCCGAACAGAATCTGGGACAGTTTGCAGGATACCTGCGTATGAAAGCAGGAGGATTCCATCCATACCAGTTCAATCAAGTCAAGGGACAGCCGTTTGTAGTAAACGAACTGATTGCCGCATTCGAAGAAATTTTAAAGAAGTAAGTTCAATTAAAAAAGAAAAATAATCATGACTCAATATACAGCAAAAGATTTCAAAAAAGGGCAACCACGCTGGTGTCCGGGTTGCGGTGACCACTTCTTCCTGGCCTCACTGCACAAAGCCATGGCTGAAATAGGGATTCCTCCTTACGAAACAGCTGTAATCTCAGGTATCGGATGCTCAAGCCGTCTGCCTTATTACATGAACACCTATGCCATGCAGACCATTCACGGACGCGCCGCAGCCGTCGCCACAGGATGCAAGGTTGCCAACCCGAACATTACCGTATGGCAAATCTCAGGCGATGGTGACGGACTGGCAATCGGGGGCAACCATTACATTCATGCCATCCGCCGTAACATTGACCTGAACATGATTCTGCTCAACAACCGTATCTACGGACTAACCAAAGGACAGTACTCTCCTACTTCCCCACGTGGATTCGTAAGCAAATCATCTCCTTACGGAACCGTAGAAGATCAGTTCCACCCGGCTGAACTCTGCTTCGGCGCACGCGGACACTTCTTTGCACGTTGCGTGGCTACCGATACGCAAGGCACTGTCAACGTTCTGAAAACTGCCGCCGGACACAAAGGCACATCCGTGGTTGAAGTCCTGCAGAACTGCGTTATCTTCAACAACGGAACACATGACTACGTATATACCAAAGAGGGGCGATCAAAACATGCCATCTACGTAGAACACAGAAAGCCGCTGCTGTTTGGAGAGAACAATGAATACGGACTGATACAGGAAGGTTTCGGACTGAAAGTAGTGAGACTGGGCGAAAACGGCATCACTGAAAAAGACATACTTGTCCACGATGCACACTGCGAAGACAACACCCTGCAACTGAAGCTGGCCCTGATGGAAGGTCCAAACTTCCCCATTGCATTAGGTGTAATCCGTGATGTCGAGGCTCCCTCTTACGAAACAGCCGTATTCGATCAGATTGAAGAAATCAAGGTGAAGAAACCTTATCACAACTTCAACGAGCTGCTGAACACGAACGACATCTGGGAAGTAAAATAAAATCCTGCTTTTTTACACACAAAGGTCTGAGAGATTATATACCTGTCAGGCCTTTTTCGTATGTCTTCCGCGCAATGAAAAACATTTTCCAAAGCACTACGGCAAACCGCACCGCCATGCTGCGGCCAAGCCTCAACAAAGCAGCAATCCAATCATTGATCATCACCGCATTATAGAGTATAAACACGCATACTCTTCAAAAGAGCATACACACATGCATATACCGGGCCATGCACACCCGCTTTGCAAACTGGAAACACTTTTATAACAGAGCTTTATGCGAAAACACATGTAGTAATAAAGAACAAACTATAAAACCAACTAAAAACTTGGCCGTACAAATTTAAATCACGACATTTGCAGCAAACCTCTAAATAAAAACATTATGAAATGTCAAGTTATAGGACTTGCCTCCGATCATGCCGGATTCGAGCTGAAAGAATATGTAAAAAAATGGTTAGATGAAAACCACATGCCATATAAAGACTATGGTACATACAATGCAGAAAGTTGTGATTATCCAGACTTTGGCCATGCTTTGGCATCCGGTATAGAAAAAAGAGAGTGTTATCCGGGCATTGCCATATGTGGAAGCGGTGAAGGCATCAGCATGACCCTGAACAAACACCAAGGCATCCGTGCCGGGCTTGCATGGATGCCAGAAATAGCGCACTTATGCAGGCAACATAATGACGCGAATGTATTAGTAATGCCAGGCCGCTTTATTGACCATGAAACGGCAGCACGTATTCTTAACGAGTTTTTCAATACAGAATTTGAAGGCGGGCATCATCAAAAACGCATAGACAAGATACCGATTCCAGACATTCACCAATAAGACTTGCAGAAAAACTATTTAACACCCGCTGGCGGATTGAATCAGCGCATATTCAAACCGCACGGCGGGTCTGCCGTTTCCGCTACAGGCATATCGCATGACTGTCAGCGCGCAGGTCTTTCCCGATAACCGGGGTGAACAGTCCTTTCACGCCTTCCGCACGATTGCGAGAACACGGCCTCTGCCCTTTTCCTTGCCTGGCAAAGGACTTGGGCAGCGGTTACCGGCCTGACTCCGGCACCGGCATGTCCGCACGTGCCGATGACAGCGCGGCAGCGGATGTAGGATCCTTTCACGCGGGGAGAACTCATCTTATCCTTTTTAATTCCGCAGACGGATTATTAAAGATATTCTCCAGAAAGAAAACAGACTCTATGGAAAATATTTGTATCTGCCCCACTTCTCAGGTAACAAGACCATGAAAAATATTTTCAGCCCATACACACAAAACAATCGGGTTTTCTCTCTATCTTTGCCATTGCAAACAGCAGAAAGAGGCGACTATTTTATTGCGTTCTGCCAATTAGCATCTTAATATCAATATAATAAAAACAGATACAATTATGGCAATGCATAACACATGGTTTGAGTGCAAGATACGCTATGAGAAAACATTGGAAAACGGAATGAACAAGAAAGTAACGGAATCCTATCTTGTAGACGCTCTAAGTTTTACCGAAGCCGAAGCACGGATAACTGAGGAAATGACTCCCTTTATCAGCGGTGAATTTATCGTTTCGGATATAAAACGATCCAATTATAACGAATTGTTTTTCAGTGAAAAAGAAAAAGACGACCGTTGGTATAAATGCAAACTGCTATTCATTACCCTTGACGAAAAAAGCGGTGCAGAAAAGGAAACCGTAACTCAAGTGCTTGTGCAGGCGGCCGATCTTCGTGATGCCGTGAAAAAGCTCGATGAAGGAATGAAAGGTACCATGGCCGATTACAGCATAGCCGCAGTCAATGAAACTGCTATCATAGACGTATATCCCTATCCGGCCGGGCCCGTTGTAAGACCAGAATTTCCTGACGCGGACAAACGCTAAAAAATCCTACTATATGGACATCAAACTCAATTTACAAAAAGTCCTTTCCGAACTGCCGGAAAACGTTCTTCTCGTAGCCGTATCAAAATTTCATCCGAAAGAAGCTCTGATGGAGGCATACAATGCCGGACAACGCATATTCGGTGAAAGTAAAATACAGGAAATGACAGAGAAACAAGAAGCTCTTCCCAAAGATATCCAATGGCATTTTATAGGACATCTGCAAACAAACAAAATAAAGTATATGGCTCCGTATGTAGCCATGATTCATGGAGTTGATTCCTACAGACTGCTGACCGAAATAAACAAGCAGGCAGAAAAACGCAACAGAGTCATTCCATGTCTGTTACAAATACACATTGCACAGGAAGAAACCAAATTCGGCTTCAGCTTTGATGAATGCACAGCGATACTGGAAAAAGAAGATTGGAAAACCTTATCCCACGTTTCCATCGAGGGAGTCATGGGTATGGCCAGCAATACAGACGACATGGGGCAGGTGCGCCGTGAATTCCAATCCCTGCACGAATACTATCTGAAGATAAAACAACGTTATTTCTCCCACAATGATGCGTTCAGACACATATCCATGGGCATGAGCCACGATTATCCCATAGCCTTGAAAGAAGGAGCCACACTGGTTAGAATCGGCAGTAAAATATTCGGGGAAAGGGACTGCTGATTCTTTCTCCTTTTCTTATAACCTGTTGCTTGAACCACTTTATTATTATACATTTGCACAAACAACAATTAATTGTGCAAGAATATGGAACAAAGTTTTATAGCTCTGATAGAACGATCCATTAAAGAAAACTGGGATTCAGACGCTTTGACCGATTATAAAGGAGCCACCCTCCAGTACAAAGATGTTGCCCGGAAAATAGAAAAGCTGCATATAATCTTTGAGGAAAGCGGTGTGCAAAAAGGCGATCGGATTGCTATCTGCGGGCGCAACAGCGCCCAATGGGGCGCAGCCTTTTTGGCAACCCTCACCTATGGCGCCGTCATAGTTCCTATATTACATGAATTTAAAGCTGAAAACATACATTACATTGTCAATCATTCTGACGTAAAACTGCTGCTTGTAGGCGATATGGTATGGCCGGAACTGGACGAAAAGGAAATGCCTTCGTTAGAAGGCATCATCATGCTGAATGACTATACCCTGCTTGTATCACGCACCGGGAAATTAACCTATGCCCGTGAACACCTAAATGAGCTGTTCGGGAAAAAATATCCTAAAAATTTCAGAATAGAACATATAAAATATGACCATGACACTCCCGAACAGTTAGCGGTGATTAACTATACGTCAGGAACCACAAGTCTTTCAAAAGGTGTCATGATACCCTATCGGGCGTTGTGGTCGAATGTGCAATTCGCATACGAAGTACTGAGTCTGAATAAAGGGGACAAGCTGGTTTCAATGTTACCAATGGCCCACATGTACGGACTGGCCTTTGAATTTATTTATGAATTTTGCGTGGGATGCCATATCTACTATTTAACCCGCGTGCCCAGTCCTAAAATTATTTTTGACGCATTTGCCGAAGTCAAGCCTGACATTATCATCGCTGTTCCTCTGATTATTGAGAAAATCATCAAAAAGAACGTGCTTCCACGTCTTCAGACTCCGGCCATGCAGATTCTCCTGAAAGTCCCAATTATCAACGATAAGATAAAAGCAACCGTACGTGAGAATATGATTCAGGCATTTGGCGGAAACTTTTATGAAGTGGTTGTCGGAGGCGCAGCCTTCAATCAAGATGTGGAACATTTCCTGAAAATGATAAACTTCCCATATACCGTAGGCTACGGCATGACAGAATGTGCGCCTATCATCTGCTACGAAGACTGGAAGAATTTCGTTCCGGGTTCATGCGGCAAGGCTGTTCCCCGTATGGAAGTAAAAATAGACAGCCCTGACCCACATCATATCGTTGGAGAAATACTCTGCAAAGGAATGAATGTCATGCTGGGATATTATAAAAACGAAGACGCCACACACGAAGTCCTGGATAGCGACGGATGGCTGCACACAGGCGATTTAGGAATAATTGACGAAGAAGGGAATGTCTTTATTAAAGGACGAAGCAAAAACATGCTGTTAGGTCCGTCAGGACAAAACATTTATCCGGAAGAAATAGAAGAGAAGCTTAACAATCTTCCATTCGTAACAGAATCAATCGTCATACAAAAAGACGACAAACTTGTCGGCTTAGTATATCCCGACTTTGAAGAGGCGGCCGCGCAAGGATATACATCAGAAGAAGATATCAAGCGTATCATGGAAGAAAACAGAATCATGCTGAACACTCAAATACCGGCATATTGTCAGGTATCAAGAATTAAAATATTCAAAGAAGAATTTGAAAAGACACCGAAAAAGAGTATTAAACGATTCTTATACAAAGACACCAACTAAGAATATGAAAAAATGACCGCAAATGAAAATTCCAGTCTATCTGAAAGTCTCTCCCATTTGCAGTCCATGGCAAGTACCGGGATGCCCGTTCCCTCTGCTACAGGCGCACGACTGCCGTAACTGCCATTGAACAGGAACGGTTGCGTGAACAGATTGCCGCCATCATCGAGAAAGCGGAAAAGACCTTTTCAGAAAAAGCTGGCGGCAAATGGCTGAAACGGGCTGTCAAAGATGTTCTGTACATTGCACGCGCTTTTTTGAGCGCGATTACCCGGACCTCTCCACCGTATCCATGAGTATCCATTCAAGTCACTTATAATGTAGCAGGCATAAGAGAGCCGCTGGAACTCTGCGGCATTGACCGCATGGCCAGGATTCTTGATCCGAAGACGTGCGAGGATGTAGCACGGCCTTTATACGAATTCATGAATGAAAAATCAAAATATATCGCGGATTTTATGCCTTTAAACTCACCGGACGGGGAACGGCCGGTGCCAAAGAGCGGGGCACCCGTCCCGATGAGCGTAAAAATTCAGTGAGCCAATGCAGCGGGTTCTGTTGTTATGGCACAAATCAGCACATCCAACCTCCGCCGAACGCCAAACTTTTGGTCGTCTTGGAAATGGTTTCCCGAACTGTCCTGCAAAAGCAAAAAATCTATCGGAAAT
>CAYUIJ010000091.1:0-5536 GCA_964444735.1 uncultured Bacteroides sp.
AGAAAACTTGCAGATTTATCAAAGACTTTTATAGATTAATTTATTGAATATCAGTTAATGAAAATATTTTTTAAGGGGCGACTAAATAAGGTGATCTTTGAATATCTCAAGACAACAGATTATCAGCAGGAAAGTTAGAAAACTTTCCTGCTGATAGATTAAATGAAGATGTCTTGGTAAAAGGACCTTTAAAAATGACACAGGTATCAGCTTATTAAAGCGATACTACTAATAACAATAAACGTGACATCAGCCACATATAATTATGCCTAAGATTTGAATGGATGCTTTACTCATATTAATACAACTCGTTTTCATCAGGAAAATTTTTCGATTTCACATCATTTATATATCGTCCGATAGCATCAGTCATAATTGTATTCAAATCAGCATAGCGACGAAGGAATTTAGGAGTAAATCCTTTGTTCATGCCTAACATATCGGCAATGACAAGCACCTGACCGTCAACATCATGGCCAGCTCCTATACCGATTATGGGAATTTTCAATTCTCCTGCCACACGTGCGGCTAATACTGCCGGAACTTTTTCAAGGACCAATGCAAAGCATCCCACTTCTTCCAAAAGACGCGCATCATGAATCAGTTTCTCTGCTTCCTCATCATCTTTTGCACGTACGGCATAACTGCCATACTTATTGATTGACTGTGGCATAAGTCCCAGATGTCCCATTACAGGGACACCGGCATTGACTATTTTTTCTATCACATCTATCAGTTCTTCGCCACCTTCCATTTTTACAGCATCGGCACCAGTCTCTTTCATTATATGAATGGCATTGCGAACTCCTTCATAGGGTTCCGACTGATAGGCGCCAAACGGCATATCAATAACTACTAGCGCACGTTTTACGGCTTTGACAACCGAACGCCCGAATACAATCATTTCATCAATGGTTATAGGCAATGTGGTTACATTTCCCAACATTACATTCGAAGCCGAGTCACCAACCAAAATAGCATCAATACCCGCACCATCCACAATTCCGGCTGTGGTATAATCATATGATGTTAACATTGATATCTTTTCTCCACGAGTTTTCATCTCTAAAAAACGACAGGTTGTTACCTTGCGCGTATCCTTACATATATATACTGCCATAATTTTTCTATTTTTTTAAATTGTTCAAGCTGATTCCATTTATAAAAAATCACAAAAAAACAGTGATAAAATTACATTTTTTTACAATAAGCAGATGTTAAAGATAACATTTTTTCAAAATTGAAGTTCTCAAAATTAGGAATAACAATACATGCCTTGTCAGCGATCAAATTGGCCGGATTAGTTGTAGAGAGCCCAACTACACACATTTTTGCACGGTTGCCTGCTTCCAATCCGTTAAAAGAATCTTCAAACACAAAACAATTTTCCGGATCCGCATCAAAAACTTTTGCACCTCGTAAATAACAGTCGGGATTCGGTTTGGAGAACTTAAAATTCTCGGCAGTCAGGATTTTATCAAACAAGTTTTTGAATTCCGGATGTATACGATACACATTTTCCATCTTCAGGGTATTAGAGCTTGTGACAACTGCTGTCTTTACCCCATACCAGCGTATTTCTTTTATGAAACGAACCACTCCCGGAATATACTCATAATTCATGACACATTCATATTCGTTCAATTTCTTTTGAATTTTCTCCGCCAATCCCAATGTATCTGAAAAAAAACGCAGGATTTCTACCAGTGTCATACCTTTTATTTGATTTTCAAAATCGGGCACATCCGGACGATACATATTTCCATAATGTTTCCAGAATATTGTATACTGCGGTTCTGTATCAAGAACCACTCCATCCAAATCAAAAAATGCTGCAATCTGTTTACTTGTATTCATGATGCATTTCAAATTATTCCCAAATGCAAAGTTCTAAACATAATACTTATCTTATGATACAATTTTATTAAATTAACATAAATTTATTTTCTATTCTCAATCTTTCTTAAGGGCATATTATATTTTTTCGGAATTGTCTATTTCCGTCTTGCGACACTTCCGACATTCGCACTCCATCGGGTTCGTAACCTCCTTCCCTCCCACTCCATGCGCTCATCTCCGCTTTCCGTAGACGACCCAAGGCGTTTCCATCCGCAATGCGAAGTTGCCAGACGAATCCGAAAATGCAAGTTTTCGGGCATCTATTTTCCGATGCAAGATGTAAATGGATACTTCCGTTCTTTTTCATATAATGTGCAATTTATGTCATACAAATACAATGGAGGATATTTTTATAAAACTCATTGAACACAATACAATAAAGAGAATTGGAAATTAAACGCACTGACCGATTTATAAGGGGTGAGACCTCACGTATTATAGTACAAGCTATACAATGCTTACCATATAAATGAATCATTCCGAGTCACGCATCTGTTTGCCGGACACTATGTTGGGAAGAATCTGAACAAACTGTTCATGCCTTCGATCAGAGTCATTGTCGGAACCGTCCAAACTTTCATTCTTTATATCACATTCAGAATCTATGACTTATGTCCGCGAATATCTTAATGAACTGTATGAAAAATATCCAAATAACTTCCGTACCAAGCATGTGTATCATAGCATTACGAAATGCCGAAGAACTGGTTATCATTAACTATACATCAAAAACAACAGGGTTATTCAAAAGGTGTAATGCTCCACTATCGCTTAAAACAAAGCCGGCTTGTTTTGCATGCTTAATAATATATACCCTTGTAACGCTTGCGGCATACCCTCGTAAAAGCAATAGACGGCCAATGCCGCAACCCGATTATCAGGTTATCCTGGCCTGTACTCTTTTCAGAAAGGAAATGCCGGATTGCAGCCCGTTCTTTCCGGCACGTATTGCTTTATGAGTTTGTCGGTGTTCTTTGGTGGCACCTTTCTGCCACGAACAGTAGGGCAGGCGGAACAGGCGGATGAATTCGCTTCCGCGCACTCCGAAATGCCCTTCACCTGCGCACCTACGCCGGCCTTCCAGGTTCGCACTCACGCTCTCGAAATAGCCTGTGTCCGACATATACCTCTGTCTTTATCGTTATTTAACTCGAAAATACAAATAGGCAGATGCAACAATGGCAATCACAATGATTCCCCCAAGCCAAAACCGGAATCCGGTTGGCCCCAATAAGCCAAGAAAGAAATTCCCTCCCCGGCTTCCTGGCCTGGCGTATGTCCATTTCCAGTCGAATATCAGTCCGGCAAGCCAAACCAATAACAGAAAGATTACTACTAAGTATCCTACTTTTGGGTTCGCATAGGCATATTCGGTTGCATCTGTGAACAGCCCTTCAATATTTCGCAATATGCTGTTCAGCCATTCCATCGTATTTCCCCAAATTTCTTTTATACTCATACAAATAATTCTCCAAATTCTTTGGAGTATCGGATGCCCTTGGCAACCATATCCAGGCCGATGGAAATACTGAGGCTCTTGCCTGTGCGCAAGTCAGTCCGACATCCGCGCCTGATTCTGAGAATTACCTTGTGCTCTCTTATCTTTGATCCGCGGTGCGTCAAAAAACATGAAAAAGGGCTCTTGCTTGAGCCGCGCGCTGTATCACCGGTCTTTATGCCCTCGGTAGCGGCACACACAAGATAAACGGTCGAATGAAAGAGATCCTTGAAACCGTGTGTCGCGAGGACGGGTAATCCCGTCTTTGACAAGGGCCACTTTTTTTTCCCCCCCCCTGCGCTCGCCGACCGATGAGGTTGTAAAGAAAAGGACACGGAGTGGGCCAAGTTGAACTTATTTTATACCCCCGAAAAGGATGATTATTCTACACCAGCCAATTCCGGGTCTATCATGATTCGGCCACAATATTCGCATACGATTATTTTCTTACGCATACGTATATCCAGTTGTCTTTGAGGCGGTATTTTATTGAAACATCCACCGCATGCGTCACGTTGTACATATACAATACCCAATCCGTTACGGGAATTTTTACGGATACGCTTGAAAGCCTGGAGCAGACGAGGCTCAATGGTTGCTTCGAGTGTCTTTGCCTTTTCTCTGAGTTTTTCTTCTTCCTGTTTTGTTTCAGAAACAATCTCATTCAACTCAGACTTTTTTACTTCCAAATCTTTTTTACGCTCTTCAAACAATTCCGTGCTTTTCACGGTTTCGTCAGTTTTTTCCGTAACCGAGGCATTGAATTCTCTGATTTGTTTTTCGCACAATTCAATTTCCAAAGACTGGAATTCAATTTCCTTGCTTAAAACGTCATATTCACGATTGTTGCGAACATTGTCAAGTTGTGACTTATATTTTTCAACAGAAGCTTTTGCGGTTTCTATGTCATTTTTCTTTTTTGTAACGTTCTCTTTTAATTCTGCGATTTCCTTGTTGATTTTTTCAATACGTGTGCTCAGACCTGTTACTTCATCTTCTAAGTCTTGTACCTCCAAAGGAAGCTCTCCACGTAACGTTTTGATTGTGTCAATTTCAGACAACATTGTCTGCAATTGATACAATGCTTTCAATTTTTCTTCAACAGACAAATCCTGAGGATCTTTTTTTACTTCTTTTGCCATATACAATTATAAATATTTGATAGGGTTTGTATTAATCTTGGTTTGTTCGGTATTCAAGTCAAAAAAATGCTTTTTCAGAAATTCCTGTAAAAGCTCTTTGGTATACTGTTCACTTTCATAGTGGCCGATTTCAGCTAGCAGAATTTTCCGCTCCAGTCCGAAATATTCATGATATCTGATTTCACCAGTAATGAAAACATCCGCATTTGCCGCAACGGCATCGGGTATAAGAAAAGCTCCTGCCCCTCCGCATACAGCGACACGATGAATAAGCTTTCCGCTTAATTTATTGTGTTTTACACAGCCAACCTTGAATGTTTTCTTGATCCGTTTCAGAAAATCGGTTTCTGTTTCAGGATTTTCCAATAAGCCTATAATTCCGTTACCGTTTCCTTCTGAATCGGAACTCAGAAAAGACACCTCTGTCAGGCCGATCTTTTCGGCAATTTTAAAATTAACACCACTCGGTACATTGTCAAGATTCGTATGTGCTGAGTAAATAACAATGTCGTTTTTTATAGCTTTTAAAATACAACGTTCTATATAGGTTTTATCAGATATTGATTTTATTCCTTTAAAAATCAGAGGATGATGAGATATTACCAGATTAAAACCTGATGCTACAGCCTCGTCTATAACAGCTTCTGTTACGTCCAGACACAATAAAGCCCCTGTCGCTTCCGCTTCTGTCAGTCCTACTTGCAAACCGGCATTGTCAAAGTCTTCTTGCAAAGGCAGAGGCGCGAACTTTTCAAGGGCGCATACAATTTCCTTTATTTTCATTACAAATCTAAAATTAAACGCAAAGATAATAAATAAGATGATTCCTCCCACAAACTTGATATCAGAATTTTCAACTAAATCATCCAGCTTATTTTGATTTACAGTAAGATAAATTCCCTTCATTGCTTTTCTGACTAAAAAAGCAGAATTAATGAGAAATAAGACATTGAGGATTTCGTGCAGGACACGTCCCTGCGAGGCGAGATGCGGTCAG
>CAYUIJ010000091.1:5546-8108 GCA_964444735.1 uncultured Bacteroides sp.
ACATCCGCACGTACGGTACCTAAAGGCAAAGGAGTTGACGTTATTGAAACTGCCACTATTACTGACAATGAAATAACTCTCCTTAGTGAAAAGATGAAAAAGTCGCATGAAACCAATGAAATGAAATTCTTTTTGTGCGATGCCGATAACATTCTAAGTGCACAAGCTGTTGTCCTGATTGGAACAAGGGTAAAAGAGCAAGGTTCGAGTTATAGTCATTGCGGCTTTACATGTGCAGATAAGAAACCATGTGTACCTTGTGTCATTAACACGATTGATACCAGAGTTGATACCCGCGCCATGTTATTCAGTCCGGCTTACAGCACAAAATCTGCAATGGCTTGACGGATGTGAATGCGCGTATTGGTGCTATCCCTGTAAGCATTGCGTCAAAAAAATCTTTTCTTTGACAGAAAGCCCAAAGAGGAGAATACAAAATAAGGATATTTTAAAATTTGAAATATATATGGGATTAGTGGTGAGTCTGCCACAAACAGAAAAAAAAGAACGTACTTTACAGTTAAATTTCGGAGTAAAGGCTGTAAAAGCATATTTGCCGGCTGAATGGCAAATGCAGGGTGTAATTCAACTGACATGGCCACATGCCGGTACTGATTGGGCATACATGCTTGATGAAGTGGACCAGTGTTATGTGGATCTGGCAACAGCCATCTCCTGCCGTCAACCATTACTGATTGTCACTCCGGAACCTGAACGGGTAAAAAAACGGCTTGATGGCAAAGTCGATTTTAACAATATTCATTTTGTGGAATGTCCGACGAATGATACGTGGGCACGTGATCACGGATTTATTACCATGCTGACAGAACATGGTCCGGTACTGCTTGATTTCTGTTTTAACGGATGGGGAATGAAATTTGCCGCTAATTATGACAATCAGATAAACAGAAACCTTTTTGCGAGCGGCCTTTTAAACGGTGCTTATCGAAATTGCATGGATTTTGTTCTCGAAGGAGGTTCTATTGAGAGTGACGGACAAGGTACCTTGCTGACAACCTCCGCTTGTCTGCTTGCGCCCAACCGGAACGAGACCCGCAATCAGAAAGATATCGAAGAATATCTTAAATCAATATTTCATCTGGAACAGATACTATGGCTTGACTATGGCTATCTGGCTGGTGACGATACAGACAGTCATGTAGACACTTTGGCACGAATATGCTCGAATGATACGATTGTCTATGTAAAATGTAATGACAAGAATGACGAGCATTATGAGGAACTTTCAAAGATGGAAGAGCAATTGGGCACATTCCGTACTTTGGACAACAAACCGTATAACCTGTTGGTACTGCCTATGGCTGATGCTATAATAGAAAACGGTGAACGCCTTCCGGCTACTTATGCCAATTTCCTAATAATGAACAATGCCGTGTTATATCCTACCTATAATCAGCTTCAGAACGATGCAAAAGCGGCACAAGTACTGGCTAAGGCTTTCCCTGGTTATGAGATTGTAGGTATTGATTGCCGGGCTTTAATCAAGCAACATGGTTCGTTACATTGCGTTGCCATGCAGTATCCGGCAGAATGTTTTAATTCTGGTAAAAATAAACAGCAATATGAGGAAAATTAAAGTAGGATTGGTCCAGCAGACCAACAGCCGTAATTTTCACGATAATCTGGAAAAATTGAGCCGTAACATTAAGGAAGTCGCTGCTTACGGAGCAGAATTGGTGGTATTGCAGGAGTTGCATAATACGCTCTATTTCTGCCAGACTGAAAATACAGACAATTTTGATATGGCAGAGCCTATCCCAGGACCGTCAACCGGATTTTACAGCAATCTGGCACGTCAGTTACAGATTGTATTGGTTACTTCTTTGTTTGAAAAACGTGCTCCAGGTTTATATCACAACACTGCTGTGGTTTTTGATAAAGACTGTTCTATTGCTGGCAAGTATCGTAAAATGCATATACCAGACGACCCGGCATATCACGAAAAATTCTATTTTGCACCGGGCGATACGGGCTTTAAACCGATACAGACTTCAATAGGGAAACTGGGAGTACAGGTATGCTGGGATCAATGGTATCCCGAAGGAGCGCGTTTGATGGCCTTGCATGGAGCCGATATCCTGATATACCCTACCGCCATAGGATGGGAAAGCAGCGATACAAATGATGAAAAAGCCCGTCAATTGGATGCATGGGTTATATCTCAGCGCGGCCATGCCATAGCTAACGGTCTACCGATTATTGCGGTAAATCGCGTGGGACATGAACCGGATCCTTCCGGACAGACTTGCGGCATACAATTCTGGGGAAATAGTTTCGTAGCCGGTCCTCAGGGAGAAATACTGGCACAAGCAAGCAATATAAAAGAAGAAAACCTTGTTGTAGAGGTTGATCTTGAACGTTCAGAAAATGTACGCCGCTGGTGGCCGTTCTTAAGAGACCGCCGTATTGATGAATTCGGAGATCTCACCAAAAGATTTATTGACTGATTCCTGAATGATGCATGTCCCCGACAGGACCTTCTTTATAAAAAACGGCCAATGGGAGCGGCGCTTCCTTTTCCGGTTCCACGAAGCGGTTATA
>CAYUIJ010000092.1:0-7890 GCA_964444735.1 uncultured Bacteroides sp.
CTTTTTTTCACCCCCCCCCGCGAGGACGCGCACGACACGCTGAAAACCACACAACCACAGCACCCACGAACATGGAAAGACAGTCTGTAAAATCATCATAAACACACCCTATATACTATATTTTCACCAATTACATTTTTTATTTTATCGGAAGACTATATAATTATCATTATATTTGCAACCAGTGTTTACAGACAAGATAAAAATTTATGATAGAATACATTAAAGGAGACATTGCCGAAATCACTCCGGCCATGGCGGTAATTGAATGCAACGGCATAGGCTATGCGGCCAACATTTCACTGAACACCTATTCGGCCATCCAAAACAAGAGCCGCGCCAAGCTATATATTTATGAAGCCATACGTGAAGACGCCTACGTATTGTATGGCTTTGCCGACAAACAGGAACGTGACCTTTTTCTGATGCTCATCTCCGTTTCGGGAATAGGAGGAAACACGGCACGCATGATTCTATCGGCTCTTACTCCCTCGGAACTGTGTGACGTAATAAGCAGCGGCAATGACAAACTACTGAAAACAGTAAAAGGTATAGGCTTAAAAACAGCACAACGCATCATTGTCGATTTAAAAGACAAGACAGCGACTTTGGGAATCAATCCTCAAGGAAGCGGCAAAGCGCCGTATTCCGTTACTCATCCGGAAATTGTGGAAGAAGCCGTCACTGCCCTCACCATGCTGGGATTTTCCTCGTCCGCATCACAAAAAGTCGTGCGTGCCATTCTAAAAGAAGAAAAAGATCTTCCTGTGGAACAGGTCATCAAAATTGCCCTCAAACGGTTATAATACACAAGGCATACCTCCCCAGCCAATTGATCAGCCAAGCATATCCAACTCACGGAACATGGCCGCGTAATGGCCGGCTTTCTTTTCGACCGGCAACGGATAGGCACGTGAAGAAGAAGGCATGCGATAGATCCGCATTTCTTTCTGCTCAAAAAGGAACGAAGCAAAATGTCCCAACACCGGCTGACGTACTTGAAACAGCGCACAGAGCGTGTCGGCAGCTTTCTGCCCGGTAGCGACAACCGCCTTGCATAGCGGTAACCGCCGAAGCAGACCTGCTACATCGGCAGGCTCTACAACCTCAAGAAACTTATCGGAGGCATTATCCTGCAGCCGCCTTACCATGGTTGCCGTATCATAAAGCGCAATGCCTTTCTCTTTCAGAAATTCCACAATCTGCTCCTTACGGAACATCCGTGCCTCCGTGTCAACAAAATAATTGCGGTCTGCAAAAAACACCGTTCCTATAATACGCCACATGTCATTCTGGTAGTTGGGATAATAAAAGTCCATACACCAGCGTTTTTGCTGCGGAGGAAAACTTCCCAGCATCAGTAAGCGGGCATTAGCAGGAAGAAAAGGCAGCAGAAGATGCGATTCGATATTCATCAAGACACTATTTTCCCATACTGCCCTCCCGCATTTTCCTGCGGATGAACTCAGCTTTCAAACCGGCTTCCTTTTGGTCTTTTTTAATTTGCTCTATGGCCCGTAAAACCCGTGCCAGTTCATAAACCGAAGCAATGGCCTTGCGGTCCTCTGCCCGAAGCGTAGTCTTATAAGTTCTGTCACCAATAAACTCCACACTAATCGGGCTGTCTTTATACATTACGATATAATCGATTACACTGCTGTCTTTTCCCAATACATAACCGGCCTTTTCTATCTTCCATCCTAAATCGGAAGTCTCATACACATCAGCCGAAGCCGGAGTTTGTGCAAAAGTGTCACCCGAACTGACTTTTATGGCTGTATGATGAATATTCCCATGTCCACAATATACAGACGTAAGACTCATCACTCCTTGCTCACTGACCTGTGCACGAAGATATGTGCGGTTTATATTCTTCTCCACCGTTTGTGAAGGACTGAAATAATTTCCAGTCTCCTGATATGCGGTATCTTTTTCAAAGACATAGTTCCCTCTGATAGAATCAAATACGGCCATATTTGCCCGATAAGCACTGTCAAGATAAGCCAAAGTGCGTGCCTGCTCTTTCAATTCTATCTGCTGCATCAGCTTAATGCCGGCCTTTCGAGAGTCAAACGCCTTAGGACAGAGAACACGAATGCTGTCAATCTGTGACTTTGCCTCACTGTATAATCCCTGTTCAAACAACTGCCGCGCCTTTTGCAGATACACCCGCGCTTTTTCTTCAGAACCATTACAGGCCATCAGCATAAATGCCATACTGCCTATGCATAAAATCTTCTTCATTGTAACCATTTGCCAAGTACTTTTGGCAAAAATAAGAAATTATCAGAATATGCCACACAAAGGAAGCGGCAAGTTTCTGTATCTTACACGTTAAAATACAATTATTCATCAAAATTTTTTATATGCCCGTCTGTTTAAACAGACAACCTGACAAAAACAAGGCTTTCACAAAAGACTATATTTGATTTCTCTATTTTTCAACGTAACTTTGTGCACTGAATGACGTTAGATAATATCAATGATTACAGAACTGACTCAAGACGACTTGAAAGAACGGCTTAACGCTCCCATATTCCACCATATATCAGAAACCGCCGATAAGCTCGGACTGGAATGCTATGTAGTGGGCGGATATGTGCGTGACCTCTTTCTGCAACGGCCATCGAAAGACATTGACATAGTAGTGGCAGGAAGCGGAATTGCCATAGCCGAAGCTTTGGGAAAAAAGCTCGGAAAAGGATCGCATGTATCGGTTTTCCGTAACTTCGGTACGGCGCAAGTGAAATATCATAATACTAAAATTGAATTTGTGGGAGCACGAAAAGAGTCGTATCAGCACAATTCAAGAAAACCTATTGTAGAAGACGGGACACTGGAGGACGATCAGAACCGCCGTGACTTCACCATCAACACATTGGCCGTATGCCTGAACAAAGACAGATACGGCGAGCTGACGGATCCGTTTGACGGGCTGGAAGACATACGCCAAGGCAACATCCGCACTCCACTCGACCCGGATATCACTTTCAGCGATGATCCTTTACGTATGATGCGCTGTATAAGATTCGCCACCCAGCTGAATTTTTATATTGAAGACGAAACTTTCAAGGCTCTTGAACGGAACAAGGAAAGAATCAACATTATCTCACGTGAACGCATAACAGACGAGCTGAACAAAATACTGCTCTCGCCTGTCCCGTCAAAAGGGTTTGCCGACCTGGACCGATGCGGCCTTCTGGAACTCATATTCCCCGAACTGACAGCGCTGCAGGGAGTGGAGACCGTAAACGGCCATGCTCATAAAGACAATTTCTGTCATACGCTGGAAGTTGTAGACAACATTGCCAAAGCAACCGATAACTTATGGCTGCGATGGGCCGCACTGTTGCATGATATAGGCAAGCCGCGCGCCAAACGGTGGAATCCGCGCATAGGATGGACATTCCACAGCCATAACTTCATAGGAGAAAACATGATTCCGGACCTTTTCCGGCGCATGAAACTGCCTATGAACGAAAAGATGAAATATGTACAGAAACTTGTAGGACTGCATATGCGCCCAATCGCAATTGCCGATGATGTGGTAACCGATTCGGCCGTACGCCGGCTGCTCTTTGAGGCGGGGAATGACATAGACGATTTGATGGCATTGTGCGAGGCAGACATTACGTCAAAAAACCAAGTCCGCAAGCAGCATTTTCTGGAGAACTTCAGACTCGTGCGCCAAAAGCTGAAAGATCTTGAGGAACGAGATCGCATCAGAAATTTCCAGCCTCCGGTTACCGGTGAGGAAATCATGGAGACTTTCGGCCTCACTCCATGCCGCGAGATCGGTTCGCTTAAAAACTCTATCAAGGATGCCATCCTTGACGGAATCATTCCCAATGAGCACGATGCCGCTTTTGAATACATGATGAAAATAGCATCACAAATGGGACTCGTTTCACAACAGAAACAAGACCATGCACAAGACCAAACCTTTTTATAAAATATGCCTTTCTATATCCGTCTGTTTTCCCATTAAGCCAAGTCAGTCAAAGCAATTATCCAAAACTCCTTTTACGGACTTTAGATTGACCTATATCAAGAAAAGAGCCGTTTTTATGTTATAAAACATATTTACCCTTGACAACAGAAAATTATACGTTATTTTTGCACCGTAATCAGAAAGAGATTACAAAAAGGATAACAAAAATATAGGATTATTAGAAAAGGTAAAAAGATTTAATTTTTTAGGATTATGACAACACAAGTAACTGTCTTGTTGGCCATTGTTGCAGTATTCACTGTTTTAAGCGCGATTGCTGTCATACAGGCCAACATAAAGAAGTAAAGAGGGGACTGAAATCCGGAAAAGAATTTCCTCCCCAAACGGGAAACAGATTTAAAACAGGATGCTCTTAAAACAACAGAGCAAGCCTGATTCTGAAAAATCGGACACCATTTATAGTGATATTATATAAGCCGCATGTGAATCAATAAGCATATACGGCTTATTTCTTTTCGACGCACATCAGTCAAAAAAATACAGGCGCCCTATTATCAATCCAACGACTGCATATCGTTCAAACGTCTGTAATATCCGTTCAATGCCAGCAATTCCTCATGTTTCCCACGCTCCACAATCTTTCCCTCATACATTACGCAAATCTCATCGGCATTCTTAATGGTAGACAGACGGTGAGCTATAGCAATGGTTGTACGTGTTTTCATCAAACGCTCCAAAGCTTCCTGAACCAGACGCTCGGATTCGGTATCGAGCGCAGAAGTGGCCTCGTCAAGTATCAAAATAGGCGGATTCTTAAGAATGGCACGCGCAATGCTGACGCGCTGACGCTGGCCTCCCGACAATTTGCCGCCCCTGTCGCCTATCGTCATATTGTAGCCTCCTTCTTTCTCCATGATAAAATCATGCGCGTTGGCTATTTTGGCCGCTGCCACAACCTGCTCCATTGTAGCATTCTCAACCCCAAAAGCAATGTTGTTGAAAAAAGTATCATTAAACAGAATCGCCTCCTGATTGACATTACCTATGAGACCGCGCAAATCGGATATGCGCACGTCTTTTATACTGGTACCGTCAATTGTAATGTCACCTTTCTGCACGTCATGATAACGTGGCAACAAATCAACCAGCGTGGATTTTCCAGAACCGGACTGACCTACCAGCGCAATGGTTTTTCCTTTTGGTACGGTTAGATTAATATGCTCAAGGACTTTTTTCTGACCGTTGCCATAACTGAAGCTGATATCTTTGAATTCAATCTTGTCGCTCAAGCCAGGCAACGGTTTCGGGTTTTCAATTTCCTTAATCGGATTCTCTGTCTTCAGAATCTTATCAACACGCTCCATCGAGGCAAGTCCCTTCGGTATATTATAACCGGCTTTTGCAAAGTCTTTCAACGGATTGATGATGCTATAGAGAATCACCATATAGAATATGAATGCAGGAGCGTCAATGGTAGAATGCCTCCCAAGAATAAGCCAGCCTCCAAACCACAATACCATTACAATCAGGACAGTTCCCAAGAACTCGCTCATAGGGTGTGCCAAAGCCTGACGGGTAGCCACCTTATTGGTAGCATTGCGCAACTCATTGCTGCACTTCGTAAAGCGGCCGGTCATTTTCTGTTCCGCGACAAATGCCTTTATAATACGCAAGCCGCCCAATGTCTCTTCCATCTGTGACAACGTATCGCTCCACTTCGCCTGCTGTTCCAATGACTGGCGTTTCAGCTTCTTTCCTACCGTCCCCATAACCCATCCCATAAAAGGAAGGACTATCACAGTAAACAGGGTAAGCCGCCAACTGGTAATGATCAATGTTGTAAAGTAAAACAGGATCAGTATGGGATTCTTTATCAGCATGTCAATGGAACTGGTGATTGAGTTCTCCACTTCGCTCACGTCACCACTCATACGGGCCATAATATCTCCCTTCCGCTCCTCCGAGAAAAAGCCCAATGGCAAGTGCATCACCTTGGAATATACCAGAATACGTATATCACGGACCACTCCTGTACGCAACGGTATCATAATGGCGGAAGAACCAAAATAGCAAGAAGTCTTCAGCATGGTCATAAATGCCAGAAACAATCCGAGAAAAAACAATGTCATGGCACTGCCATACTCGTTTATCATCTGCGATACATAATAATAGAAATTATTGACTGCGACTGTCTTCAGACTTTCATCCGCATTCCAAGGCATAAAGTCATACGCCTTGTCATTGATTTTAAACAGAATCTGAAGAATCGGGATTAACAGCGTAAAAGAAAAGATATTAAACACCGCCGACAAGATATTGAGCCATACGGCTCCCATCAGATACTTTTTATAAGGCGACACGAAACGCCTCATCAGTTGGAAGAATTCCTTCATTTGTTTTTAATCATCATTTGGTTATGGCTTGCAAAGATAAGGCAAATAGTATTATAACCCATGAACAGGATAATCACATTGCGCCCAGTCGTTGCAAAAGTTCCTTTATAGTAAGCGCCCCATCCATTTCCTGCTTGTCGAAAACCATGAAATAGCGGTACTGTTCGCCGGCTTTACCGGCCCAAGTCATGCCAAGTCCGGCCTTCGCCCGGCTGTCTGAGTTGTCCCGGTCATCGCCTTTCGTCTCAAGAAGAACGGTAATGCCGCTATTCAACCGGACGATAAAGTCGGGATAATGGTTCATATAACCGTTTATACAGAATCCCGTGCGGCTCGGATTCCTATGCCAAAACAGCACATTATCCAGATTGGCGACAGCGTTTATGACATCATACTCAAACCCGTTAACCGACTCCTCCTCCGTATAAAGCCCTTTTGCCAAGCCGACGGACTTTGTCTTCACGGTTATCCGCTCCGGCAGGCGGTATGCCGCCCGACATCTTATCTGCCCTGTATCGAGCCACTCTTTGAACTTTTTTTCCTGATAAACTGACAACAGCGACTCTATTTTCTGCCCGATCGTATTTCTTGTCTGCCAGTCGTTTGAGTACAAGTCTTCGAGCTGTCCGGAATCTACGCCCTCGATGGCCTTTTTGACATAACGGGCAATCTGCGGCTCGGAGATTTCGTCAAACCTAATGCCCTTTGCAAGCATCTCTGCCAGCCGCCTCTGCCTGCTTTCCGGCGACAAGACCGCAAAATGCCGTCTGACGAATGCCAGTTGGCTTGCGTTCAGGTCTCTTCTTGTAACGGCATATTCCCCGCCGCCGGATTTTTCCAAGTCCACACGCACCGCCTCGCTTTTGGCAGGGGTAAAGTCGATATTGTGGTCACACTTGTCCAGATCGAAACCTTCGGCAAGCATCGTCTTGTCCAACGGCACATATTCTTCACCGGCAAATATCAGGCTGGCGCTTATCTTTTTAACGAACTGCGGCAATACCAGCTCCTTTGCCTTGTCTGCAAAAATATCCTTAACCGGATATGCGGCTATCATGCCTTTAATATCATCCGGAATGCCGTTATCACCGGTCTGCCGCGCCGCCTGCCGATTGTAGCTCTCGCTCTCCTGCCGGGCAAAAGACTCCAATTCGGCCGTCCCGGCATTGGCGGCGGGAACGGCAAGCGCCGTCTTAATCGTTTCGGCGTTTATCCGCTCGTCTATGTTGTCGGCCGCCGGAGCCGCAGGTGTATCCGGTCCCGGGTCGCCGGACAGATTTTGAGACGGCTGCGCCGCTGGAACAGGCCCGGCAGACTCGGCCGGAGTTTCGGCGACACGGTAGTCTTTCTTGCTGAAGCCCGCACGGTTCAAGCCCTCGATGATGTTCTCGACCGTACTCCGGAAATCGTTGGACGAGGTAAAGACATACGACAAGTCGAGCAGCTCCTCTTTGTGCCTGGTCGTATAGGGCAGCCGAAGCACACGGCCCAATATCTGCTCCACGTCCACACGCGAGGTCTTGTTGGCCAGCGACGCGAGAATGT
>CAYUIJ010000093.1:0-7809 GCA_964444735.1 uncultured Bacteroides sp.
CTTTTTTTCACCCCCCCCCGCGAGGACGCGCACGACACGCTGAAAACCACACAACTATACTATACAGCACCCACGAACATGGAAACAACCAGCCGGAAACCTGCCTCCACCACCATACCACTCGCCACCCAATACAGGCAGACTACCCCAAACATCAACACAACTATCACACAACCGCTTAAAATGAAACGGAAAAAACACAATGTTCCAAAAAATGAAAGTCCATAACTCCATATCCTTATTCCATAAAACAACAATCACTATCTTCACTCAAGATAATTGTATAATTGCGATATTATCCGGCAATCAATACAACAAATGATACTTGCTTATACCAAGGGAGATTCAAAACCGAAATACAATAGAACATGAAAGAACCAGCTTCAGGCGAGGAAAGCCCTAACGGCAAAAGGCGCATAAAGAGGATATGCCTTGCCTGGCACGCTTGTCAAAACATCCCGACATGAAGAGCATTATTCCCCAACCGAGATGTATCTATTATTCATCAGCGAGCCGGACATCGATTTTCTCCCGGAAATGGAAAAAACATACATCGCAACACTGTCCCACAAGGGTCTTGACCCAAAATAACCGCGCCATTTAACAAACAAAAAGCCAATCAAATATCCGGCAAAAAAAAATACTGCCTGAGACCTCTTTTTCAGGCAACAGGCAGCACATCACAATACACAAAATACAACTAAACGAGATTCTATTATTAAACAATTCCTTGTGCCATCATTGCACGAGCCACTTTCATGAATCCTGCAACATTCGCACCTTTCACATAGTTAATATAGCCATCAGGCTGAGTACCATATTTGACACATTGAGCGTGAATGTTACCCATAATTTCGTGAAGTCTGCGGTCCACTTCTTCAGCAGTCCAGCTTAAATGCATCGCGTTCTGGCTCATTTCCAAACCAGAGGTAGCAACACCACCGGCATTAACGGCCTTGCCCGGAGCATACATAATTTTGTTTTCGATAAACGCGTCAATAGCCTCAGGAGTACAACCCATGTTAGAAATCTCTCCTACGCAAGTAACATTATTATTAATTAAGGCCCTGGCATCATCTCCATTCAATTCGTTCTGAGTAGCGCAAGGCAATGCGATATCTACCTTAACTTCCCATGGATGACGTCCAGGAACGAATTTAGCGTTAGTATATTTCCCGGAATACGGAGCAACAACATCGTTACCAGAAGCACGCAACTCAAGCATGTAGTCAATCTTGTCACCGCTGATTCCGTCAGGATCATATACATAACCGTCAGGACCGGAAATAGTAACGACCTTGGCACCCAATTGAGTGGCTTTTGTAACAGCACCCCATGCAACATTTCCGAAACCAGAAACCGCAACAGTCTTGCCTTTAATATCTATGCCTTTCATTTGAAGCATATGGCTAACAAAGTACAAGCCGCCGAAACCTGTCGCTTCAGGACGGATCAATGAACCGCCAAATTCCAGACCCTTGCCTGTAAACGTACCTGTAAATTCACGAGTTAATTTCTTGTACATTCCGAACATGTAACCAACTTCACGTCCGCCAACACCAATATCACCGGCAGGCACATCCATATCCGGACCAAGGTGACGCCACAATTCAAGAATAAACGCCTGGCAGAAACGCATGATTTCAGCATCGCTCTTACCTCTCGGAGAAAAGTCAGATCCGCCTTTGCCTCCGCCCATTGGAAGAGTAGTCAATGCATTCTTAAAGGTTTGCTCGAATCCTAAGAATTTAAGGATTGACAAGTTTACAGACGCATGGAAACGAATACCGCCTTTATACGGGCCAATCGCATTGTTAAACTGAACGCGATATCCAAGGTTTACTTGCACTTTGCCATTATCGTCTACCCAAGGAACTTTGAAAGTGAAAATGCGATCAGGTTCCACTAAGCGTTCGATAAGACTTACTTTTTCAAATTCAGGATGCTGATTGTAAATATCTTCAATAGATAAAAGCACTTCCTTTACCGCTTGCAGGTATTCCAATTCACCTGGATGTTTAGCTTCAAGAGAAGCCATGATGTTTTCAATATTCATAGTAATTCTTTATTTAAGTTAATGATAAAATATAACCATCACAAGCGCAAATATAGGCCTTATTACATTACCGCCAAAACTTATTGCATAAAAAATCATGTTTTTTTGGATAAAATGTTAGACTTTATCTCAAAATATGTTTTATAACAGTGTTTAATTGACATATTGTCAGATAATAAGAGAAAAAAGAAGAAATTTCTACTTCAAATGCCAATATACACTTAATAAAAAGAATATAAGAATTATATTTTGACAAGAAAAAGCGTATCGGTAAAATTCAAACAAGAGTAAATAAAAGGTACAGTCAACAGACTGATGCGTCAACTGCACCTGTTAATATAACAAAGCTGTATCGTATCAGCTACCCCTGAACATCACTTACAAAGATGACAGTTCTTTTTCATTTACAACAGGCAAAACCGCACGCTTTTCATCAAAACAGGAAGTTTTTTTCAAACCAATAGACTACTATACCCGCCAAATAGCCTAAGAAAGCAATCCATGAGATGTGACGAAGATACCAGCCAAAAGAGATTTTCTCCAATCCCATCACTACCACACCGGCTGCACTACCTATAATAAGAATACTTCCACCCACACCGGCACAATAAGCAAGCAACTGCCAGAACACACCGTCCTGAACGAAATTAACCAATGCAGGGTCAGTAACCGCTGTCGGAACTATATCATACATTCCCATACAACTTGCAACCAGAGGCACATTGTCAACAATAGAAGATACTACACCGATTATACCTGTCACCAGATAAGCATTGTGATTGGAAACATTATCAAGCCATTTTCCAAATTCACCAAGCACTCCGATTTCGGCAAGAACACCAACAGCCATCAATATGCCCAAAAAAAACAGAATGGTTGCCATATCAATGCGATGCAACAAACTACTGACACGCTGCTGAGTGGCAATTTCAACGTCTTTCTTCCGGCTGTAAAACAATTCTATCATTATCCACAGCAAAGAAAGAACAAGCAAAATTCCCATGAACGGTGGCAAGCCGGTCAATGTACGGAATATGGGAACCAGCATCAAACCGCCAACTCCTACCCAAAATACCCATTGACGCTGGAGTGCAGAGAAATGCTGTGCCGATGTCATTTGCATATCAGCTCCTGTTGGAACAAGTTTTCCTTTCAGCCTGATCTGAAGGATCAATGCCGGGACTACAACCGAAGCAATAGACGGAAGAAATACTTCCTTTATCACACCCAATGTAGAAATGTTACCTTTAATCCACAGCATAATGGTTGTCACATCACCTATTGGTGAAAACGCTCCGCCACTGTTTGCTGCCAGAATGACCATTGCCGCAAAGAGCATGCGCTCCTTGTGATCGGCAACCAATTTACGCAATACCATTATCATGACAATGCTGGTAGTAAGGTTATCAAGTATGGCCGAAAGAAAAAATGTCATCAGAACGATGCGCCATAACAAGGCACGTTTGTTCCGAGTCCCTAAGCGCTCACGAACGAAATTGAATCCTCCGTTGGAGTCTACAATCTCAACAATTGTCATAGCACCCATCAGGAAGAAAATAATTTCACAGGCATCTCCCAGATGTTTCAACAAGAGATGCTCACTGGCAAATGCACGAGACAGTCCGGCCGTAGTTCCACCAAATGACTCTGCACAGAATTTTGAAAACTCCTCCTGATAAAACTGAGGCACATACATGCCGCAATTGGCCATATAAAGCACCCAGCATAACACACACATTAACAATGCCACGGCCGTTTTATTTATCTTAAGGCCGTTTTCAAGGGCAATGCAGACATAGCCTACAATGAAGAGAATAACAATAATTGAAGTCATAAATATTTCAAGGTTAAGTTTTTCCGGCTGCAAAAGAGAAAAAATAATCCGAACGGGCCAAATTATTTTAAACTAAATTCTCTAAAAAGAATAATTTTATCAATAAAATAACATAAACAAAACATCCAAAGCGGGGACTACCGCAATAACGTCTCACAATGCCCGCAATTGGAGAGAGGCTTTCGGGAAAAGCAAAGTCCATGCTTTCCGCATGCGCTGCCAGACCGTATTTTGAGAAACAGCAAGGACCCGATCTACAGGCAAGCAGCGGCCTCATAGACCTTCATCCCGAAGACGAAAGCCATATACACGGAAGAGAATATGTGCCTTTGTTTGGCCGGCAATTCCGAGAAGAAAATGCCTTCATCCCATCTCAAAAGCCTCTCAAGCTTAAACTGATTTTTATGACTTGCTTAACATTTTTTGGAAAACTTTTGCCAGAAAAGGAATGAGACAAATTTGTAACATAGATTTCAGGTATTCTGACAAAAATTGTAAACCGTGTTTTTTTTACTTCGTTACCTATATAGCTTATATAATAAAAGATTATTTTTGCAACTTCTGAATAGATATAAAATATTTAAAACCAATATTTAATGACAACATCACAGTTTAAACATCAAGGCTTAACCGATAAGCAGGCAGAAGAGAGCCGCGCCAAAAACGGAAGTAACCTGCTTAGCCCTCCCAAGCGTACTCCCATGTGGAAGCTCTATCTTGAGAAATTCAAAGACCCCATTATCCGTGTGTTACTGGTCGCTGCTATATTCTCACTCATCATCTCGTTTATCGAAGGTGAGTTTGCCGAGTCTATGGGCATCATTGTAGCCATCTTTCTGGCCACAGGCATCGGATTCTATTTCGAATATGATGCCGGTAAAAAATTCGACTTGCTCAATGCCACCAATGAAGATATCATGGTGCGTGTGATACGTAATGGAAGCATACATGAGATACCCCGCAAAGACATTGTAGTGGGTGATGTCGTAATGCTTGAAAACGGTGAAGAGATTCCTGCCGATGGAGAACTGCTTGAAGCTACCTCCATGCAAGTCAACGAGTCAAGCCTCACCGGAGAACCGATGGTAGAAAAGACTATCAGCCCTGATCACTTCGATACCGAAGCCACCTACCCTTCAAACCATGTAATGCGCGGATCCACCGTTATTGATGGTCATGGAGTAATGCGTGTGACCCACGTGGGCGATGCTACCGAAATCGGAAAGGTAGCCCGTCAGGCTATCGAAAAAACGGAAGAAAAGACTCCGCTGAGCATACAGCTCGAACGTCTAGCCAGCCTGATTGGCAAAGTGGGGTTCATTGTAGCCACTCTGGCCTTCATCGGATTCACATGGCACGAGCTGCACAACTATCACGATTGGAACAACTATCTGGACATTGCAAGAATCGTGCTTAAGAACTTCATGATGGCCGTTACCCTTATCGTGGTAACCGTGCCAGAAGGTCTCCCTATGAGCGTAACCCTTAGTCTGGCACTGAACATGCGCCGCATGCTGGCCACCAACAATCTGGTACGCAAGATGCATGCCAGCGAGACAATGGGTGCCGTAACCGTTATCTGTACAGACAAAACCGGTACACTCACCCAAAACCGTATGCAGGTATATGAAACCAGATTTCAGGCATTGGGCGAAACACAGACCCTTGACATAGCTCAAGCCAACAGCCGGCTGATAGCTGAAGGCATAGCTGCCAACTCTACCGCCTACTTGGAAGAAGACGAACAACATCAGATGAAAGGTGTGGGTAATCCTACCGAAATAGCCTTGCTTCTATGGATACAGAAACAGGGACATGACTACCTGCAACTGCGTAATGCAGCCAGAATCGTCAACCAACTCCCTTTCTCTACTGAACGGAAGTTCATGGCCACATTGGTCGATTCTGCATATGGCAACCGTATTCTTTATCTGAAAGGCGCCCCTGAAATCATAGCCAAGAAATGCAACCAAGCCGTTATCGCATCGAGTACCACTGCAATGAAAGACATACAAAAAACCATAGACAATCAACTACGGACTTACCAGAACATGGCCATGCGCACACTTGGATTTGCCTACCGCATTATAAAGGCCGATGAACCGGCCGACTGTGCAGATCTTTCTACTGAAAATAACTTTACCTTCATCGGTATTGCCGCCATCTCAGACCCTATCCGTTCCGATGTCCCTGCAGCAGTAGGTATGTGTCAGGATGCAGGCATCCTCGTGAAGATAGTAACCGGTGACACTCCGGGTACCGCTACCGAAATTGCTCGCCAGATTGGTTTGTGGAAACCCGAAGATACTGAGCGTAACCGCATCACGGGAACAGAATTTGCCGCACTAAGCGATGAGGAAGCACTTGACCGTGTAATGGATCTGAAAATCATGTCGCGCGCTCGTCCTACCGACAAACAGCGCCTCGTACAGCTTCTTCAGAAGAAAGGAGCCATAGTGGCCGTAACCGGTGACGGTACCAATGATGCACCAGCACTGAACCATGCCCATGTAGGACTGAGTATGGGTACAGGAACTTCCGTTGCCAAGGAGGCCAGTGACATCACCCTGCTTGATGACTCATTCCGCAGTATCGGAACGGCCGTCATGTGGGGACGTTCACTCTATAAGAACATACAGCGCTTTATCGCTTTTCAGCTTACCATTAACCTGATAGCCATGTTTATTGTCCTTGCTGGAAGTTTCATGAGTGATGTGATTCCTCTCACCGTAACTCAAATGCTTTGGGTAAACCTGATTATGGATACGTTTGCGGCACTGGCTCTGGCTTCTATTCCGCCCAGCACCGATGTGATGAAAGAAAAGCCACGCTGTCAGAGCGACTTTATTATCAACAAGGGGATGTATCATAATATAATAGGTACGGGTATTGCATTCATCCTGATTCTGCTCGGTCTGTACTACTGGCTGGGAATGGACGGTGAAACAAGTCAGTTCGACCTTACCATCTTCTTCACCGTATTCGTACTGCTCCAGTTCTGGAACTTGTTCAATGCACGTGTATTCGGCACATGCCATTCTGCATTGGCCCATTTAGGCAAATCATACACTCTGGTAGGTATTGCGGCACTGATTCTGATAGGCCAGTTCATCATCGTACAGTATGGTGGCAACGTATTCCGCACAATTCCGCTTGATACAAAAACATGGGGAATTCTGCTTGTTGCCACCTCATTAGTTCTATGGGCAGGAGAAATACTCCGCCTGATTCAGAAAAAAAATAAATTGTAACAAGCACTGTATATAACCTGTACTTCCGGAGGTATGCATAATATAAGATTGTGCAGCTCGCTTCGTCACGGCTTTTAATATTAATATCGAAAAGGCGCACTCATGACTTGCTGAAAGCGGAAAAAGGAATCCGTTATGTCTGTCAAGTCTGTGTGTATCGGGTTTACAGACCGCTGCGAGCGGAATAGAATGGAAAAAACGGCACAGGCAAAAGGAAACATGACAGAACTGTAAGGCTTAAGAAGAGATTGTGCCGGCATCCTGACACAACCCCGAAATCCATACCCCTAACTTTTTACAATGTTATAAACTACGCGAATCCGGGATAAGTTTAAAATAAAAACAGTTGTTTTGTATGTTCAATCTGCACGTTCCTCTTTTAACAACAAAGAAAGAAAATATTCGGATGTAGGATATTCACTTTCATGTTTCAACAGATTAGGCTGTACTTTTCCGTAAACTTCTACAATTTCCTTTATCCTTCATGTAGCGAGTTTGGTGTATAGAGGATGTTGCTGCTGTCTGTTCCTCCATCTCACTGATTTGAATAAGTCAAAAAAACGCATCGATGACATTGCATCGTCCGGATCGTTCTCCGTGTCGGTCAACACTGATGACAAAGAACTCCGGCCGTGATGCTCGCAGCTCCATGACGGATGAGGTTGATG
>CAYUIJ010000094.1:0-7774 GCA_964444735.1 uncultured Bacteroides sp.
CACCGGACACCACACGCCCCCGCGAAATCCCGCAGGCCTACCCCCCCCCTATGGCAGACCGAACACAACGGAACCCCGCAGACAACCAAGGCTTTTGCCTGTCAGATGATCCAAAAACGGTTCCCGGACATCAAGTACACCGAAGACGGAACTTCACGATAAAACGGGCAGTAAAAATTCAACAGGGATATCCGTATATTTTTGCCATTCCAGACAGAAAGACTTTCTGTCTGCATCCCTTCCATTCCTTTACTGCCCTGCTGCAAGGCATCCCGATGACGGGCTACGCGGATTTCCTGTACGGCATCACAGGCGGATTCCTGCATGTGAAAGACGGTCTATAACACACCCGCCTTGGAGAAAGCAATGGCGGCATCCATGCATGGAACCGGACACGCCAAGGGTTACTTCCTCCACAGCCTCACGGACGAGGCAGGCAATTACTGCCGCATCAAGGAATATCGTTCCGTGACTATTCTCCTTTCATTTTTTATCAGGCAGCTTATAACTTTCTCGCCGCTTCATATCTTTCCTATGGCTCATTTCTTTGCCCAATCTATGCATATTCAAGCGTTCAAGCCTATATATCTTCTGTATTTGACGTATATTTAACACTTCCTTAAATTCTTTGTAATACTTCTCTTTTACATCCAGCATCTTACGACTATGTGCAAACTGCTCTTCTATGCTTTTAGCAATCTCATTGTCAGTCATATCCTGGCACTTTTTCGGGAGTGGCATTTGACATGCTTTCATATCCTCCTGATATTTTCTGTATATCGGAGTAAATTTTGCAGCAGTTTTATCATCAAGCATCAACGCCCCTAAAACCTGTTTCAACTGCATTTCTTCAAAATTAACCTTTTCCCGGTCTGGTTCTTTTTTCACATTTTGTGGCATCACATTAGTCATAGCCAAAATAACGCATCCCAACACCAATAAAATCTTCTTTTTCATAATCATTATAGTTCTTAATATAAACATCATTTATTCATTTGTCACCAACAATGTAACATCCGACTCATAATAATTCAGATGTTCCGCCAATTCCTCATCAGATAACGAACTTACATATTCGTCCATTTTCTCAGATAAGGACGTTACTGAAGCAATCTCCACATATTCATGTTCTATAGCATTATTCTTTTTTAATGCCGTATTCCAAAAGAATACTCCTAAAATAATCGCAGCAATACCCGCTGTAGAAACAATAGTCCACACCCGCCGTCTTACTCTGACTTTTTTGACTTTTTGACTCATGCGTTCAGGAAAGAAATCAAAAAAGCCATCAGGTACTTTGTAAGGCATCTGTTTTCCAATATCATTCCAGTCAAATTCTTTCATAATAGTACTTTTGTATATATTTCTTTATATTTTCCTTTGCATAAAAGAAATTCGTTTTCAACGTTTCCACTTGCGTATCCAGTATTATAGATATATCATTATAATCTAATTCATCATAATATCTAAAATTGAATACAAGACGCTGCTTTTCAGGAAGACTTTGAACCGCCTTCTGTAAAGCGATCATTTTTTCAAGTTTTTCTATATCGGTCCCCTTATCAGATGCATACTGATGATCTTCTTTGTTTATTTCTTCCAGCGAAATGCAATTTTTTTTATTCTTTTCAATAAATCGCAATGCCTCATTTGTTGCAATCTTATATAACCAAGTAGATAATTTACATGTCCCTTTAAAAGAACCCCAATGTTTATAAACTCTTAAAAAAGTTTCCTGTAACACATCCTCTGTATCGTCATGACCAACCACCATACGACGTATATGCCAATACAAAGGCTGTTGATAACGCTTAACCAAACATCTGAAACCCTTATCCTTATCAATGCGATAAACATTCAAGATATCTTCTTCATTCATGTTTCATATAATTGTTCACATTAACAGACCTTGAATATGAAAACAAGTTCAACTCAGTCTATTTATTTAACTTTCATTAATTAAAAATGTTTGTTTTTACACAAACAACCCTTATATTACTAAATATTCAGAATCTATTTTGAAATGATTGGAAAGACAGGTTAAGGAGACTGCTTGTATAAATGCCATGCGGAACCATCGCTCCTGCAGTTTCCGGCAGAAACTCACAAGCTATGGCATGTTTTTTATAGTACGGGCCGTGAGAAACAGTATCATAGAAATGACTTTCAACGAAATGACAAACACCTCTATCTTTGTATTCTTCCACAGCAGATCTTCACGAAAAACCGCGTAAAACCCGCCGCGCGCCAATATCTTGACTGCACTATTGACAAAACATTCCAGAGGCCTGCTATGCCGGATTCGAGCTGCGGACGGTCAGTACATGTGATGTCCGCGCATACTGATATCGCATGCCCGCTGTGTGTGATCTGCCTTTTTCAAAAAGACAATGCCGCTTTTTTCCCCCCCCCCATAACGAACGATTAAAAAAATTACGGCACAAAACAGGCGGTTCTTCTGAAAAACATCACAAAATAAAAGTACTGACAACCCATATTTACTTTTTTTGACTTTTCTCCTTTCGCTTAGATGCCGTTTTTCACAAAAACGGGGGATTATTTTTCTTCGGCGAGTCTCATATTGGTATACACAGTCTGCACATCATCAAATTCTTCAAGACGCTCTATCATTTTATCTATTGTTTCACGCTGTTCCGGTGTTACATCTTTCAAATCATTCGGGATATAGGTAAAATCTCCACCGACATCTTCAAATCCGCACTCTTCAAGATGTTTCTGAATTGCAGCATAACTCTTCGGATCACCGTAAACGGTAATTGTTCCTTCCTCAGGATCCTCCTCATATTCATCCTCTACATTATAATCAATCAAATCAAGGATCTGTTCTTCCATATCAATACCATCTTTTTTCTTGAAAGTAAAAACACATTTATGATCAAACAAAAATGCCAACGAACCTGTAGTTCCCAAATTACCACCAAACTTATTGAATACAGAACGTACATCGGCAACCGTGCGTGTTGTATTATCTGTCAAAGTATCTACAAAAACAGCTATTCCATGAGGGCCATATCCTTCATACGTCATACTTTTATATTCACTCTGGTCTTTACCCATTGCATTTTTAATAGCACGCTCAATATTATCTTTCGGCATATTTTCATGCTTACAAGTCGCTATAACCGATCGCAAAGCAGGATTATTTTCCGGTTCCGGGCCACCGGCTTTTACAGCAATTGCAATTTGTTTACCCAGTCTTGTAAAAGTTTTGGCCATATAACCCCATCTTTTCAGCTTTGCAGCTTTTCTATATTCAAACGCTCTTCCCATTGGATTTATATTTTTTTATGTAAATTATTTATCTCTTAATTTTGCTCCCAGCCTATTCTCAAGACTGGTTATCAGCTTATGCATAATCTTATCTATCTGCCTATCATTTAAAGTCGCGTTTTTGTCCTGCAATATGAAACTGACTGCATAACTTTTCTTTCCCGGTTCCAGATTCTTGCCTTCATAAACATCAAACAGCTCAACAGCCTTTAAAAACCTTCTCTCTGCTTCGTATGCTATATTTTCTATTTCGACAAACCGAACGTTTTTATCCAGCAACAGTGCCAAATCACGCCTTACTAATGGAAATTTAGAAATTTCCGTATAACTAACCTTTACACTCCTCACGGCTCTCATTAGTTCCGTCCAATTGATTTCGGCATAATATACTTCATTGTCCAAATCAAAAGCCTTTTGTATTTTCTTCGAAACAATGCCAAACGTTACCAGCAACTTACCGCCACGTGTTATGCTAACTGCCGTAGAATAGATTTCATTCGACAAATTGCCAAAAACAACAGAACCTAAATCCAGGCCTAAACGTGAGAATATATTCAGTATATATGCCTTTAACTCATATACAGAACTGCCCTCATCAGCATGTGCCCAAGAATTGGTTACACGCTTACCTGTCACCCACAAGCCTAAATGATAATTTTCACTATATGCAGCAAGAACCTTTTCCGGATTTTTCTTCTCTGAATTATAATAATAGCAATTCCCAAATTCATAGAATTTCAAATCGGCATTCTTTCGATTGGCATTATGCCGAATACTTTCCAAACCGCCAAACAGCAGGGTCTGACGCATGCAGCTGAGATCACTGCTGAGCGGATTCATCAGCATTACCGAGTTTTTCAACGGATAAACTTCCAGATTCTCGTAATAAGCAGATTTAGTTAAAGAGTTATTAAGAATTTCATTAAATCCACAACCAACCAACTGTTCCGATATCAGATTCTGCAATTTTTGAGAACGGTCTGCTTCACCCTTAGTTGTCAGACTTAATTTTAAGGATGTGGAAATCTCAACATTGTTATATCCGTATATACGAAGAATATCCTCTACAACATCACAAGGACGCTGTACATCCACTCTGTATGGCGGCACCCGCAAAGTAATACCTTCCCGTGTTTCTGATGTTATTTTCATTTCCAAGCTGGAAACTATGCTTTTAATGGTTTCCACCGGAATTGTCTTACCAATCAAATCATATACATACCGATACTTCAGATCTATAGCAAAATCAGCTATTGGAGCCGGATAGTTATCTTTAATTTCCATAGAAATTGTGCCTCCTGCCAATTTCTTAACCAACAATGCGGCTTGTTTCAAACAATATATGACATTGTCCGGATCAATGCCACGTTCAAAACGGAATGAAGAATCTGTATTCAAGCCATGCCGGCGTGCTGTTTTACGAACAGTTGCCGGGTTGAAATACGCGCTCTCCAAGAACACGTTTTTAGTAGTTCCTGTCGTACCTGAATCAAGGCCGCCAAATACCCCGGCCATACACATCGGATCCTCGACATTGCAAATCATCAGATCTCGATCATCGAGTTCACGCTCCACTCCATCCAATGTAACAAAAGGAGTGCCTTGAGGCATTGAACGAACTACAATCTTTCCACCTTTTATTTTATCTGCATCAAAACAATGAAGAGGCTGTCCGTATGCATGAAGTATATAATTTGTAACATCTACTATGTTATTGACAGGACGAAGACCAATAAGCCTCAATTTGTCCTGAAGCCATTCAGGACTTTCTTTTACTGTTACGTCTTTTATTGTAACACCAGCATATCGTGGACACACAACAGGATCAACCACCTCAATATCAATATTCAGGTCATGATTATCTACCGCAAACATCTCATCGGACGGACGTGTCAATGCCGTTTTCTTTCCCGCCTGAACAAGACAGGCATATAAATCACGTGCCACTCCATAATGTGAACATGCGTCTGCACGGTTGGGAGTTACATCAACCTCCATTACGTAATCACTTTTTATATTAAAATAGTCTTTTGCAGGAGTCCCAGGAACTGCATCATCAGAGAGAACAATTATACCTTCGTGACTTGTACCGATTCCTATTTCATCTTCTGCACAAATCATGCCTGAAGACTCTATTCCGCGTAATTTTGACTTCTTGATAGTGAAACATTTATCTCCATCATATAATTTCGTGCCAATTGTTGCAACTACAACTTTCTGACCGGCAGCTACATTCGCTGCGCCACACACTATCTGTACGGGATCTCCATTACCCAAATTTACAGTAGTAACATGCATGTGATCAGAGTCAGGATGAGGCTCGCAAGTCAGCACTTCTCCTATAACAACTCCCTCAAGATCTCCTTTGACAGATCGTACTTCTTCCACTGATCCTACTTCCAAACCTATTGAAGTCAACGCTTCGGCCACTTCATTCGGATTTAAATCAAAGCTAACATACTCTTTAAGCCAATTATAAGAGATATTCATATCTAATTTATTTTATACATTCATCAAAAGATTTACAAATCTACTAAGATTCCGCTAATGAAAAAACAATCATTGCATATATCATTGAAAATATCTCCACAAAGAGTTCGTCAACTCTTATATAACAGCACATCCTTATCCATACCTATGCCTCATATAATCAAATATATTGCAACTATGTTCAGAAAGGAGCTTCCGAAGGTGGAGGGACATCAAAAGGACCATCCTGGGGAGTCTTTGACAGAAGCGAAGAACGCAATCCCGGATCATTCAGCCTAGAACCACGAAGCACCTCACCCTCCACAGGAACAATCATATCATCATCAGGATTTTGAAAACGGGCATATTCTGACTTAAACCGCAACAACACATCACCAACGGCACCATTACGATGCTTTGCTATAATTATTTCGGCCATACCGTGAAGGTCATTCCCTCTTTCATCCTGATATATTTTATAATATTCCGGGCGATGTATAAAGCATACCATATCAGCATCCTGTTCTATGGCACCTGATTCTCGGAGGTCGCTTAATTGAGGACGTTTTCCTTCAATACCCTCACGACTTTCTACACCACGATTCAACTGACTCAAGGCAATAACCGGAATATTCAACTCTTTAGCCAATCCTTTCAGAGAACGGGATATTGTACTAACCTCCTCCTGACGATTGCCAAAAGTCATCCCACTGGCATTCATCAATTGAAGGTAATCGATTATAATAACTTTTACCCCATGCTCACGAACCAGGCGACGTGCTTTTGTACGCAATTCAAATACAGAGAGCGAAGGAGTATCATCAACATATAACGGAGCATCATACAACTCTTTTATCTTGTAATCAAGCTGTCCCCATTCATAAGGAGCCAACTGCCCGCTTCGTATTTTCTCACCAGGAATTTCACATACGTTCACAATCATACGGTTAACTAACTGGACATTACTCATTTCCAATGAGAATAAAGCTACAGGTTGCTTTTGATTAACTGATATGTTCTTTGCCATTGACAAGACAAATGCCGTTTTACCCATAGCAGGGCGTGCAGCAATAATCACAAGATCTGAATTTTGCCATCCTGATGTCATCTTATCCAATTGATGAAAGCCACTGGGGAGCCCACTCAAGCCGTCTACCCGTGCCGCAGCCTTTTGCAGCATCTCATAAGCTTCTTTTATAACCGGATTAATTTGCGTATAATCCTTTTTCATGTTCTGTTGGGAAATCTCAAAAAGCTTTCCTTCTGCTTCCTGCATCAAATCATCCACATCCTGTGTCGCATCAAAAGCTTTAGTTTGAATAACACTGGTGAACGTTATAAGCTCGCGGGCCAGGAATTTTTGAGCAATAATACGCGCATGGTATTCAATATGTGCAGATGAGGCAACTTTTCCACTTAACTGTGCTATATAAAAGGGTCCTCCCACCTCATCCAATTCACCTGTCTTTCGTAACTGTTCTGTTACTGTAAGAATATCAACAGGCTGCTGTTGAATAGATAACGTACTGACAGCCTTATATATCAATTGATGCCGATGATCATAAAAGGATTCCGGACGCAATATCTCACTTACCAGCGAATAAGCATCTCGCTCAATCATCAAAGCACCGAGTACAGCCTCTTCCAATTCTGGTGCCTGAGGTTGCAAATGTCCATATTCATTTTTCTCCGGAGCAACCACTTTAGATTGTCTTGCACGTGATGCCGCTCTTTTTGTTTCTGCCATAATCTTTTTCTGTTTGGCTACAAAGATAGTTATTCAATATGTTTTTCTGCTTCCATTTTTCAAATAAAACTAAATGATATATTCATATATATTTAAAAAAACAACAGAAGTCAGTTTTATCACATAATAGCCAATAAATTCTTCTCATTCAGCAGAATCTCTTAAATAAATACAATAAAATAGAAAAATGATTACTAAAGGCATTACCTAATATGCGTGATTTGCCGTGTCTTCGATCTCATAAAAAAGGAATATATCACCATGAAG
>CAYUIJ010000095.1:0-1223 GCA_964444735.1 uncultured Bacteroides sp.
GACGGTGTTCAATATCAACATGAAAGTCGATTATCAGATTTTTAAAGACCTGACATTTTCCGTACGTGGGACTTTTGGCCGGACCACCGCGAAGCGTGACCAGTATTGGCCCAGAGGCACCTATATAGGAGATTCGTACAAGGGCCAGGCATACTGGGCGTACCATGTTGTGATGGACTATCTGACGGATTACATGCTGAACTACAGCAAAAAGAAAGGACGGCACAGTATCTACGCCACAGCCGCCTATTCATGGCAGCAGTTCTATGATCATTCGGCAAGCGAGGTCAGCCGGAACTTCCCCAATGACAAGCTGACGTTTCATAATATGCAGAGCGCGCTGAACCCCAGCATAATGACGACAGGGTATACCGATCATGCGCTGGCTTCTTTTATCGGCCGTGCCATCTATTCCTATGACAGGCGCTATGTGTTTACGGTAACCGGCCGGTATGACGGATCGAGCCGTCTGGCATCCGGCCATAAGTGGGATTTCTTCCCGTCGGCCAGCTTTGTGTGGAATGTCACCAACGAAAAGTTCATGCGGCCGGCAGAGAGGATACTTTCTAATCTGAGGCTGAGGGCCAGCTGGGGGATAACCGGCAACGAGAGTGTCGGCGTGGGAGATACCCAGGCTCAATTGGCGTTGGGCAACGTGGTGTTCGGCCAGGAGAGTTACAAGGGCTATGTACAGAGTTCGATTGGAAATTCCCGTCTGAAGTGGGAGAGAACCGGACAGTTCAACATAGGGATCGATATCGGGCTGTTCAGGCGAAGGCTGAATATCACCGCCGATGCCTATTATAAGACAACAAAGGATCTGCTTCTGAATCGCCCGCTTCCCGGTTCGGCCACTTATGGCAGCTATATGGTGAACGGCGGGGAAATCCGTAACAAGGGGATTGATCTGGAGATAGACGGCCGCGTAATCAGCAGAAAAGACATAGACTGGTCATTGAACGGCAACATCTCCTTTTGCGACAACAAGATAGTGAGCCTGGGCGGATATGGCAATGTTTACGGGCCGGATATGATATCACACGGTGTCTTCGCGTTAAACCAGCCTGTGAATGTGGGGATGGTCGGATCCGAGGTAGGCGCGTTCTACGGGTATCAGACGGCCGGTGTGTTCCAGAACTGGGCTGAGGTGAACGCGCATCCTGACAGGCTGACGGCCTTTCCCGGAAAGGTGGTTTTTGTCGACCGGAACGGGGACGGAAAAA
>CAYUIJ010000095.1:1233-4690 GCA_964444735.1 uncultured Bacteroides sp.
GAACGACAAGACCGTTATCGGGTCTTCAATGCCTGACTTTACATACGGATTCGGCACGACTTTCAGCTATAAGAACCTGAGTGTTTCGGCCGTGTTCGTGGGAAGTGTGGGCAACGACCTGTTAAACCTGAACCTGTGGTCAACGGCGGTGCTGAACAAGATTGGAAACAGCAATGTGCTGGCCGGCGCGTACAAGAACCGCTGGCAGGGGGCGGGTACGGGCAATGATGTCATCCCGGCTCCCACCTATGAGGAAAGCTATCTGAACCAAAGGCTGCCCGATTGGATGGTGGAAGACGCTTCCTATCTCCGGCTTCAGAATCTGACGGTGTCCTATTCGCTGGACATGCCTAAGGGATGGGGAGTGAAAAACGCGAAGCTTTTCGTAACGGGTACGAACCTGTTCACAGTCACGGACTATTCAGGCTATGATCCGGCCATCAGCGCTTTTGGTGACAGTGCCCTGAACCAGGGAATCGATTTGGGAACGATACCTGCTGCGCGCACCGTTTCGGTAGGCGTGGATTTGACTTTTTAATAACAAATAAAAGCACATACAATCAATTATGAAAAATAAGATAAAGACAGTTGCTTTTGGGCTGGCGCTTCTCTTTCTTGGTCTTGTGTCCCGGTCATGTCTGGACGAGGATTTACCCGCGACAGCCACGTTGGACGACATTGAAGACGCGGATGACATCAATATGCTGGCTATGGGAATGTACTCCGCGCTTAGCAGCCCTGATGCCTTTAAGGTATACGGTTTCTTCATGCTGGCATCATCCGGTGACGATCTGTTCGGAAGTCAGACATACGGATTCGGTGACAGGACATTCAGTGCGGTCCAGACATCCAATATGTGGGATGCGCTGTACAAGACCATCGGGAGGGCCAATACCGTGCTGCAGATGGCTGATAGGGTGGGTGTCACTTCCCCTGACACCGCGGCGTTGGACCGGTACCGGGGTGAAGCCCGCTTCGTGCGCGCCTTTTGTTACTATTATTTGGTCCAGATGTTCGGGGCTGTTCCCATGCGTCTGGATCCCTTTACCGAATACAGCCCGGTTGACGCTCCGCGTGCGGATGTGGAAAAGGTATACCGGCAGATCTTCGATGATCTTGCCTTTGCCAACCGGTATTGCCCGTCTGTCAGCGCCATGCAGGCTACCGATATCGGCCGTGCTACAAAGGGTGCCGCCCGGGCGCTGGCGGCAAGCGCGAGCCTGGTTTTTGCCAACTGGCTCGATCTCAACCATACGACCGATTATGAGACACGTGATAAAGACTATTACTATAGCCAAAGCATTCAGTGGTGCGATTCGGTGATTGGGTCGGGAGAATATTCGTTGTTTGATGACTATGCCTATCTTTGGAATGTGACAAACGAGCCTTCCTTGCACAAAGAGGTGATTTATAGCATTCAGTTCGCTGTTGACCAGCTCGCCACGGGCGCGGGTTCTTCAGGATCGGAATTCGCTTTCCGGTATCTTCCTGAAAATTATCCGAATGGTGTGGGAAGTTTCGAGGCATCGGGCTATTTTACGGTATACCCCGGTTTCATCAATGACTATTGGACGGATAAGACGTATGCGCGGCTGGGAGCGCGCAATAATGCGGACTCTTATCCGAGTGACACGGTAGACTACCGTCTTGAGATGTCATTCCTGACACAATGGACCGACAGCTTGGGACGTTATGTCAATGCCTGTCCTTTTCCGCATGCGGAAAACGCGCCAGGCAGACGTAATAACGGACTGAACAGTGTCGCGAAATATAAAGATCCCGGCAGCAGGGACAAACGAAATTCCGGGAATGATCTTGATATTTTCCGGTATTCGGAGATCTATCTGATCCGGGCCGAGGCCGAAGCCGAACTGGGTAATTTGGCGAAAGCGGTCGAAGACCTGAATGTTGTCCGCAGGCGTGCACGCCGGCGCGGGACGGCGGATGATGACTATTCTCCGGTTCCCAGTCTGCTGACCGTAGACGAGGTTAAAGATGCGGGGGCTTTCCGGACGGTTCTGCTGAAAGAGCGCGGCCTTGAGCTGGTGGGTGAGTGCAAGCGGTGGCTCGATCTGGTCCGCATGAAGAGCCCCGATGGCACTGAGACGATGTATGAATACCGGTTTTCCCAAATGTCTGACCAGAAAAAATATTCACGCATCCCGCCTGAGTATGACAGGGATACATATTCGTGGTTGAATGCAAGTTATATCAACTGGGATGCCGTTAAAAACGTTGTGGAATATACACGGAAGCCCAACAGGTTCCTGCTTTTCCCGATACCAGAATCCGAGATGACGAACAATCCCGGCATTGTGCGGAACAATCCGGGATGGTGACGTATCCTGGGCGCTTGCAAGCCACCGGGCATTTGATTTTAGAATAGTTGTGAGATAAGGAATGTTTATTCATTTTAGACATAGTTGTATGAAAAAAGTATTGTTTTTTTTGGCCTTGTGCGCGTTTGCCTTGGCGGGTGCGGGGTGCGATGATTCCGATGACAAAGGCGGCGAGGCTGTTTATGACACTTCCGGGATAAACTTCACGGGGATGCTGGATGGTGGTCATGACGCATGGGAAGAGGGAGGCGAAATCAGTGTTTTCGCTTCCTGCACGCGCGATGGCAATCAGGACGTTCCGATGAGCGTTAATAATGACGCGAAGTATGTAGTAACCGAAGGCGGCTCGGTAGCGAGGCTCGCAAGCTCAACCGAAAGGGATGCCGTGAGCACGGCCGGGGTGGATCAGGATTTGCGCATCTTCGCCTGTTTTCCTTATGTGGTGGCAGGTAATGCGAGGTCCGTTCCGGTGGAGGTACCTGCCCTGCAGTCCTATCCTGAAAAGGCGGCGGGCTTTTACACGGCATCCTGTTCACTGCCGGCGGCTTCGTCTGATGTGGAGCTGGATTTTCATAACATATTCGCTTTCCTGAAATTCAGAATTCCCGGTGACCTGCTTGGCGATACGGGAAATTCTGTGGTGAGGAAGATGACACTGAAGCCTGTTGTGGAGGGGAATATGCTCAATGCACTGGCGGTGAAAGGCACTTTTGACCTGACAACCAATACGTTGAACACCGTGACCGAATCAAGGGAGATCACCGTTGATTTCGGGGAAAACGGACTTGCTCTGAGTGAGGACACCACGGAAGTACGGTTGTTGGTAAACCCTTTCACAATACCGGAGAGCGGATTTGAGATGACGGTCTTTTACAATGAAGACGATCAAAAGTCGCAGATTATATTGGATTCGGAAGAAGACAAAGGTCAGGTAATCGAAGCGGGAAGCGAATTTTGTGTAGGACTTGACCCGTTTGTGGATCCTGTAAAAGGCGTGACATTCCCTGTAACTTTCCCGTTGGGTACTTCTGTTTTCTCGGAAAAAACGCAGCCGAAGTGGGCAGAAGAGGGTGTATGGGAATGCCGGGATCAGCCGCAGGCTTTCGCGCAGTGGCACT
>CAYUIJ010000095.1:4731-5906 GCA_964444735.1 uncultured Bacteroides sp.
ATATTATCACTCATGATATGAAATTCGAGCATGGAATAAAAAACGGATACCTCAGGTTCCGGATCAAGTGTGCCGATGGATCTGTTCAGGCCGATAGTAAAAAGGCTACTGCAAAACGTAAGGCTCCGTGGTCTGGTAGCGGTTTTGAGAATGGCGCCCCGTTCTGTTTCAGGAATAAGGGGTGGGAGAAGGAAGCCATTACTGTCTCGGTTGTTCCTGCCGGATGAGGCGGACGATGGCGGATATACGGCCAGAGGCCTCTTGGAATTGCGTCCGTTCCCCAAGTTGTGGCGGATCCGGTTCCAAGAAGGCTTCAGGCAGGGATATACGGATAATCGTGAAATATTCACGGTTGCAATCCGTTTCAGACAAGACAACGGAAATTATGCAAAACAATCATTTATAAAAAAATGAAGAATACAAGAAAAATTGGAACAGTCTGCCTGACAGCGCTCTTTCTCGGCATGTCGGGTTGCAACGACTCAGACGATATTGTAAGTGGTGAACGGGCTTCGGAGCAGGGTCTGTCCATGACTCCTGTCGGGCAGTTGAATCAAAGGGAGGATGAAATCAATTCGCATGCCGGTGTAACCGGCCGGTCATCGGTCAAGATGAATTACCGCACCCGCATCAATCTCTATCCGAACCTTACGGGTGGAGAATTCCCTAATTACGCACGCCTGAAACGGCTTGCCGATGGATCGTGGATTCTTTTCACCCACGAGAGCGATGCTTCCCGTTCGGTCGGCTGGGACGTTCACTACACGACCTCTCCGGACCTGAAAAAATGGACCTATCGTGGCATGTTGTTCGAAAGGTATCCGTTTAATACGTCCTACAACCCGAACAACAAGCGAACATTCTCGAACGCAAACGCCATTGTGCTTTCTGACGGCGAGCTTCTGGCATTCGCGTCTTACAGAGACAACCTTGCGTACACGGATTTCAAGTACAGGAACAATTCGGGAATCATCCTCGTGCGCAGTACGGATAACGGCAACACATGGAGCAGGCCTCAGGAGATCTACCATGGCACGAACTGGGAGCCGCATATGCTTGAGCTGCCATCGGGGGAACTCCAGTGCTACTTCACGGAAAGCCGTCCGTGGATCACGGATGACCATTCGGGAACATCGATGATCGTATCAACGGATAAAGGCAGGACTTGGACTCCC
>CAYUIJ010000095.1:5916-7072 GCA_964444735.1 uncultured Bacteroides sp.
ATCGTGCAGTTTCCATCGGGCGAAACTCTGGTATCTTACGGACATCAAAAGCTGCTGATGCGCATCGGCGACACTGAAGCCCGTAATTTCGGAGAGCCCGTGGTATCCCTTCGAGGGACGGGCTATTGGGGGTGTATGGAATTGAACGGCAGCCACGAAGTGGTGGCCGCAATGCGCAACAGCGATAATCCGAATGGAAAAGTCTCTGTCGAGATAGCCTGCTTCGAGCTCAATCACCGCATTTCGGCGACTTGGCGCGGTGTTGAGGTCGATGGCGACAACGGAGAGTGGGAGAAAACCGATGACGCGCTGTTTGTCGGTGAAAATTCACAGGCGCAGGCAACGCTCCGCTGTTCCTGCGATGACAAGAATGTATATTTTCTTGTGGAGGTGATGGATGAGCGGATTTCAGATGATGACTATGTGAATATTCTGCTGTCACCTGCCAATGAAGACAATGAGCTGACATCCGCCGCACGCTGCATCTCCGTGTCAAAAGACGGGCTGAAGGGTATTAGTGCCTATGACGGCGGTGCATGGCAGGAAACGGGCATGGACGACATTGTGGTGAGGACCGCCTGTGACGGTACGTCTTTGAGCGATGCCGATAAAGACAATGGCTACCTGATTGAGGTTGCCGTGCCCAGGTCCCGGATTGATCTTGCATCGGGTGAGATTCTTGTGAATTTCGTGCTGAACGACAGTGAGGGAGGGGAAGATGCCATCAGCCCCATGTCATCACGTGACATGTCAAAGTGGATACCTGTCACCGGACTGTGACTGTGGCTTGAGCCTTTCCCTTGGAAACCATAGACGGATAAAAAGCGGGATTATTCTTCCGGTTTTCAAGGGGAATTGCGGAATAGGCAATGTCCGGCTGACTGAATTGAGGCGTTGTAATCCGTGGTTCAAAGGCTGGGTTTTCAACTGCCGGTCCGCGTTGATAACAAAAGAGTCAAGTGCTGGAATTCATGTGGAGGAGGTTTCAGCCCGCTTGTACTCGCCATGAGGCAGGCAGATAAAGGGTTCTGCTGTCTGTTTTGCGGTGATATGATATAAAATTTGGAGAGAACCCGTTGAAATTCTTAACGGATTGTTAAAAAAAATGAGAAAGTTAGTATTATTGGCTCTCAGTGTGTTGGGAGTTATGTCTCTT
>CAYUIJ010000096.1:0-6956 GCA_964444735.1 uncultured Bacteroides sp.
TCTGGCTGCGCGAGAAAAATGGAGTAAAAGGAACCTATGAAGTTATCCGCGAGGATGGGAAAGTCGCAGAGAACCTCAGCGAGGGAGAGCGGAACTTTATCGCGTTCCTCTACTTCTATCATTTGGTGCGCGGAAGTCAGACAGAAACAGATTCCGGAAAAGATAAGATTGTGGTTATTGATGACCCAGTATCCAGTATGGATTCCAGTTCGCTCTTTATCGTCAGTTCCCTTGTGCGTGAGATGATCGGCGTTTGCAGCAACAATGTCCGGCTTGAGGAGCATGAATACGAGGGCAAGTACATCCAGCAGATTTTTATCCTGACCCATAATGCCTTTTTCCACAGGGAGATCACATATAACCAGGTTGGGCATTACAGATATGTGTCATTTTTTAAAGTGAACAAGAAGGACAATGTATCGACCGTAGAAAAATGCGTTATTGAGGCAGACAAGTTTTCTGAAAAGGATCGGAACTACAACCCTGTTCAGAACTCCTATGCCGCACTTTGGCGGGAGTACGAAACTGTGGATTCACCGATTCCGCTCATGAATGTGATGCGCAGAATTCTTGAGTATTATTTCGTGCAGCTATGCGGTTATGAAAGCGGCACGCTCAGCACTACGGTACTGAATGCGATAAAAAACGAGCAGATGAAAAAGGCCGAAAACAGCCCCGTAGACAACAAGACATATCACCTGGCGCAGGTCATGCTCTCCTACATTCACAGCTCGGATGCATACAATGAAGGATTGCATTTTGTGGATGAGAGCATTGGCTGCGAACAGTATAGAAATGTCTTTCAATCCATCTTCGAGATCATGAATCAAGGACAACACTATAGGCACATGATGGAAGAAACGAAATAGTGTTTTGCCGATTGAACTGGCGGACATTTCAAAGAAAAATGAGTATGGCATCACGCTGATTACTTTAGAAAGCGTATGGAGCCAGGATCGGCTCATTGGAAAAAGCAGCTTGCCGCACTAAGAGCTTTGCATACTGCTGGCTGCAAAACCTGGGTCAGCATTGAACCATATCCTACTCCGAATATTGTTCAACAGGATTTGCACCAGCTGTTGGAGGAAGTTAGCTCCGTTGACCGGATAATGTTTGGTCGGATGAATTACAGTACCGAAGTTACCGCTTATACACAATACAAGCAGTTCTTCAATGACATAGCTGCAGAGGTAGTAGTGTTCTGTGATGAGCGTGGTATCAGTTATCGCATCAAAGACGGAGCGATAACAAAATAATAGATACAGAAAGAACCTGCTGTATATCAGCAGGCTGTATCTCTCATAAAGGGAATGGCACATATGGATTTTTATATTGGCTGCTCTGACGGCACATTCGAAATGGGCGAGGATTGGATCATCGAATGTATTATGTGTGGTGCACAACATCGAGTAGATCGGAACTCATTAAACATTTCCGTCGCTGAACGTGGAAACACAGTAGAACATTATTTCTGGGGAAGGTGTCCATGCCGGAAATGTGGAGCGGAACTTTTTTATAGAACAAAGGTATACGAACGATCTAAAGGGGTACTTGCGGGCAAAGATCACGAGTGCGATGATGTAGAATTCATGAAACCGCCAGTGATTCATGAAGTACGTTAAGCAAATCTCAGCGGTTGCGACATCAGGCAGGTAAAAACGAGTAGACAATGTTGCGATAAAAGATATCAAGGAGGAAACGTAATGGATAATTTGTGGCTTTTGACAGAAGAAAGGCCTAAGCCGTCAGTGGTGGAGCAGATTGTAGATATGTATTGCAGAGACTTTAAAGATCATATCACTACACACGAGGAAACAAAAATCAAACCTATTATTGTTGATGGTGTCTTTAAATTTGTGTATAAGATTGAAGGGCTTGCTGTCGCGGGTGCAAAGAATATATTTATTAAGACTGTAAGCGGAAGCTCCAGCTTTCTCGATTTTCTTCTGTTTAAGCAAGATAATGCTCCGTCTGAAGGAAGTGCAAGCGATAATCTGATTATGGCTATTGAAGAAACAAAGACGAGCGATGACGAATCTCGTAATACAGGTGTATATCAGAGAGGATCAAAATTTGTATACATCATGCCCTATTACCAAAATGTAAAACTTTATATGCTCTATAATGAGGAGCTTGAAGCACGAGAAGAAAAGAAGCCATCAGACACAAGTGTATTTGGGACAAACATTCTACTTACGCTTGGTGTTACGATTGTTGGCAAAGACATATCGCATTGGTTTCAGCCATTTAGAACGCTTGATGAGTTGATACGGTTTAAGGCAAGTATGAGGAGACCGCCCGCTGGAAACGTACCGATTACCATTACAAAATATGAAGACCGAATTGAAGTATCTGGACGTTTGGCAAAGCCTGCCAATGCCGGAAATATTGGGCACGATCCTAATATTGGTGCACTTTCCATGATCTCAGCATGCATCAGGAAGTTGGGCTGGGATAAGGATATCGTCGTAACGCATCATGGCGTTACACAATCATACGTCGACCATACCAAAGGAAAGAATAAGTTTCTGTATATATGCAGCATTCTTGGAATGCGTCTTGATGGCATAAGAATGCCGAATCACGTTGTGTTGCCTGAGCTGTATTGGCACTATGAGAGAAAGTCAGAGAAAATGGCAGATATTTTATTGCATGTACAGACAATGTATCATGGAATGTACTGTGTCTACGAAAACCACGCTGGTTGTGAGAGAGGTTATTTCAGAACTAAGGCAGGCCAACTTGTTACTCTGCCAAAGAAAGATCGTCACGGGGTTAACTTGTATTTGCCAGATGTCGTTCTTTATGATGAGGAGACTGATTTTATCCTTCTTGTTGAAGGAAAGATGCTCTCCACGCTTCAGCAGGGCGTTAAGGAAATAGAGAATTACGACAGCATTGAACAGGAATACATATATCCTGAGTACGGTAATGATGTAACCATTATGCGTTGTGTTAGTATTTTTGGAGGAAGTTGCACAAAAATCCCGCATCCAAAGGTTCTGTTCTATCTTGCAGATGATGGTCGAATTATAATCAACAACAACGCGCCAGATTGCATTCGTAGGTGCTTTAGAGGAACAGGTGTCAGGATATAATTGAAATTCATAGGACAGGCCACCCATTATATGCGGAAAAGATGGATGAGGCAGACCTCTGACTCTCCTCTAAATTATAAGGCAGAGCTGAAGAGGTCTTTTCTGTCAAATAGTCTATTAAGGACTTAAGCACAGATTCGCAGAATAATAACTCCGGAGTCAGCTGATGGCTTGATATTAGACTGAAAACGTGCTATAATTAGACTAAATTCAGTCCAATAGGAGGTCAAGTATGGACAGTTCAATCATTTACTTAGATACATATGTTTTGCAACAAGATATGAGGATCAGAATGCCAAAGGCTATCTTGGCAAATCTCGGTGCCGAAAAAGGCGTCAGTAAATTTGATGTCTATCTTGATACAAAGAACAAAGAACTAATCCTAAAAATCAGTCAAAACACGGAGGATAAATAGTAAATATGAGATTTATTGGCAACAAGACACAGCTGTTAGAAAATATAAAAGAGGTAGTAGATCGACATGCGCCGTCAGCTTCGTCCTTTTGTGATATTTTCTCTGGAACTGCGTCTGTGGCGAGGTACTTTAAACAATGGTATGAAGTGTATTCAAACGACCTGCTGTATTTTTCTTATTGTCTTCAGCGCGGGACTATCGAAAATCCGAACAAGCCGACATTTGAAAAACTTCAGAAGGCTATGGGCATCGAAAACCCGATAGCATATTTTAATGATATGGCTACGGAGTCAATGGAGATATTACCTACTGAAAAAAGATTTTTTCAAAATAATTATGCTCCAATTGGTGGACGGATGTATATCACTGATTCAAACGCTTTGAGAATCGACTATGCGAGAAATAAAATTGAAGAATGGAACAAAGCAGGATACCTTTCAGAGAATGAGTATTACTACCTTGTCGCGAGCGTAGTTGAGGGAATACCATTTGTTTCAAACATAGCAGGAACATATGGGGCGTTTAACAAGACTTGGGATGTACGGTCAAACAAACTCTTCATATTGATAGATCTGCCTGTCATTTATAATGGTAAGCAGAATAAATCTTATAACGAAAACGGAGTTGACCTTTTACAACGTATATCAGGTGACATTTTGTATATTGATCCGCCGTACAATGAACGTCAGTATCTTCCTAATTATCATGTTTTAGAAACGGCTGCAAAGTATGATTTTCCAGAGCTGAAAGGAGTCACCGGGCAAAGATGCTATGAAATGCAGCGTTCTGACTTCTGCTCCAAGAAAACGGTGGTTGTAGCATTTGATTCGCTTCTTAAGAACGCCCAGTTTAAGCATATCATCTTGAGCTATAACACAGACGGAATAATGACATTAGAGGATATAGAATCCACGATGAAGAAATACGGAATACCGTCTACATTTGAAGTAAACTACATTCCCTATCGCCGTTTCAAAAGCAAGACTAAAGTTACAAGGATGGAAGAATTAAAGGAAATGCTGGTTTATATTCAACGGGAGGTGTGATAGATGACCGACTATATAAAGAGTCCGATGAATTACACCGGAGGTAAATATAAGATTCTGCAACATATAATACCGAGCTTTCCTAATAAGATTAACAAATTTGTTGACCTTTTTGCTGGTGGTTTTAATGTCGGAATCAATGTGCAAGCCGAAACAATTTATGCAAACGATCAGATAATCTACCTGATAGATTTATATAGTTTTTTTCAAAGTACACCCATTGAAGAGCTATTGGATAAAATCAAAAGAAGAATTGAGTTTTTCAGTCTTTCACAAACGAATGCAGAGGGTTACATTGCTTTGCGAGAGGAATATAACAGGTCAAAGGATATCCTCGATTTGTTTGTATTAACTTGTTATGCGTTTAATCATCAGATACGCTTTAACAGCAAGCATGAATTTAATACTCCTTTTGGAAAAGAACGTAGTTCATTCAACGATTCAATAGAACGTAATTTAATAATGTTTTGCAATGCTTTGCAAAAAAAGAATATTGTCCTTTCGACCGGAGATTTCCGAGAGTTTAATTTCTCTATGCTTTCGGCTGGTGACGTAGTTTACTGCGATCCTCCATATTTGATAACCACGGGCTCCTACAATGATGGGAAACGTGGTTTTAAGGATTGGACAGACGAAGAAGATTGGGCACTGCTTGAATTGCTCGATATGTTAAACAATAAAGGTATATTGTTTGCGCTTTCAAATGTATTTGCTCACAAAGGTCAGACAAACGACTCCTTGATTGAGTGGAGCAAGAAATACAATGTGATTTACATAGATAAAACGTATTCCAATTGTAGCTATCATTTCAAAGATCGTGGCACAAAAACAGTTGAGGTGCTTATTACAAATTATGATTGGGAGGAGCCGAAATGCGAACAGATGACATTGATCCTGTAAAAAGTAAACTATATGCAGAATCAGAACCATTCCTTTCGGTTTATCCTGATTATGACATTCAAAGCCTTCCTACATGGGTCTCAGAAAATATAGAAAATGCTCATGTGTATGGAAACAACAAGAAAGGCATTATCTTAAGTGATGGAAGAAAGTATCACTTAGACAATCACCTGAACGATATGACGGGACAAGAATGGACGTTTTTTATTAACTCTGTCTTTTCTACGCATTATCCAACGGGTGGAAAAGAGTCGTATGCTCATAATATAAGGAAGATTCATCCTACGCCAAAACCCCCACAGCTTATGCGAGACATTATACAGTTCTTTACGAAGGAAAATGAGCTTGTTTTCGATACGTTTATGGGTGTTGGGGGAACTCTTCTCGGTGCAGCCCTGTGCAATAGACGTGCTGCCGGAATTGAGCTTAATCAAGAATATATAAATGCATACCGCGCGGCAGCCGATGAGCTCTCATTGCAAAAATACGAAACGGCCTGTGGAGATTGTATTTCGATATTACAAGATAAGGAAACGATGGGAACACTGACTGCTGGCGAGCCGATAAGTCTGTTGTTATTTGATCCACCGTATTCTAATATGATGAGCAAGGAAAAAACAGGAGCGGACATAGCAGTTTATGGTAAGAATGCTACACCATTTTCTGATTCTAAAAAAGATCTTGGGAACATGGATCGCTCACAATTTATGTCAGCACTGAGAAAATCCGTTGAGTTTGTATTACCTTATATAAAATTTCGAGGGTATATTGTTCTATTCATAAAGGATTTGCAGCCAAGCAAGAAGGAACCCAACTTGCTTCACGCTGACGTAGTAAATGAATTAAACAAGATACCGAATATCTATTATAAAGGGTTGAAAATATGGGCTGATGAATCTACAAAGTTATATCCGTATGGATACCCGTTTAGCTTTGTAGCAAATCAGATTCATCAATATATTCTGGTGTTCAGGAAAGAAAAACAGTAAGGCACTGCTGGCGCAAAGATACTTCTGTGATAGAACAGGATTGAGGTGTTAACGCTTGTGTACCCGTTTTTACATGGAATCCGACAAAGAAGAAACCAGAGAACTAAACGCACTGGCGCTCCGCTCTCCGCTTATAGATAAGTTCATCCGTACAGGAAAGCCTGTCCTTACATACGGGGAAATCCGTCCGACAGACATCGTTCCAGTCATCGCTCCAAATCAGAACGGGAGGGAATCGGCTTTTCCAATGAAGTGGGGATTCAATTTGCCGAGAGGTTCACTTGTGGTCAATGCGCGAGTGGAGACCGCTGCCGCAAAGCCTGCTTTCCAGGAATCGTGGGAACGGCGTCGTTGCGTTATACCCGCGTCCTGGTATTATGAATGGCAGCATTTTTCGGATAGAAATGGTAAAAAGGTAACCGGCGATAAGTACATGATTCAGCCTTGCAATTGCACAATGACATGGCTGGCAGGACTGTATCGGTTGGAGGACGGATTGCCATATTTT
>CAYUIJ010000097.1:0-6909 GCA_964444735.1 uncultured Bacteroides sp.
GTGAAAATAAACGCAATAGTAGGAAATCCGCCGTATCAGGTTATGGATGGCGGAGGTACAGGGAGCAGTGCTGTACCTGTTTATCACTGTTTTGTAGATATAGCAAAAGCTATTAAGCCACAATATATTTCTCTTATCATGCCATCACGTTGGATGTCGGGCGGTAAAGGACTTGACTCGTTTAGAGCAGAAATGATTACAGACCATAGTCTTATGTCAATTCACGACTTTCTTGACGGGAAATTAGTCTTTTCTAACGTCCTTATCGAAGGCGGCATATGTTATATATTATGGAAAGACGGCTATGACGGTCCATGCAATTTCGTTTCCCATACGTCTATGAATGAGTGTGTCGGTGTTGTTAGGTATCTTGATGAAGATGAATCTGATGTTATTATACGGGATGCACAAGTCATATCGATTATTAAGAAAGCAAATTCCGCCGATTCATTTGCAAGTATTGTTTCTTCCCGTAATCCATTCTCACTTGGAAACGATGTTGAGATTTCCGATAAAAGGTCAGACATTCTTCTTTTTGGAAGATTTGAAAATGAACGTGGTGTCCGTTTCTTGCCTTCGGGTTTTAAGCCGTCCAAAGGGTCAAATTTTCTTGGAAAATGGAAAGTATTTATGTCTAAGGCCGATGGGGCTGCGGGTGTCTTAGGAAATCCCGTGCCCGCGAAAATTATAGGTAAAGCGGAGTTGGGACATCCTGACATGCTATGTTCTGAGACATTCCTTGCAATCGGTCCTTTTATATCAGAGGATGAAGCAAAGAACGTAATTAAATATACACAAACTAAATTTTTGCGTATTTTGGTTGGTGCTCGCAAACTTAAAAATATGACATCCGGCACTTACAAATTTGTCCCTCTCCAAGACTTTACCGCAAATAGCGACATTGACTGGTCGCAGTCGGTTGCCGGCATCGACCGCCAGCTCTATGCGAAGTATGGCTTGACAGAGGACGAAATAGCCTTTATCGAATCAATGATTAAGCCAATGTAAAAGGGAACGGGGCAAACATATACTCTTGCCCTCGTTGAAAGACCTGCCTTGGAGCGCGCTGCATACCGGACCGTCAACACCGGGCAGGCTTTTCCGGCACGCGCATGCGCTCTGTGACATTGTCCGCCGGCCGTTTCAAAGTCTGTAGCTGCGAGACCTTGCATGGTTAAACGTTCCTGTATAAGTGATACATATCCGAAATCCACTTTTTCATTGTCTTTCGGAGAGAAACCGGAGAAATTACCTCTATCATTGCCCCCATGTGAAGCAGACGCATTATAAAATCATACGTAGGAGCGAGGTATAGCTCAAAATCGGCATATTCGCCGTTGTCTTCCAACAGCTTTTGACTTTGGTGCAACGGCAACGAATTGACATACGGAATATGGCCTTTGTATGCCCTGACAACGATACGCTCTGCTTTTATATTCTTGTCTGTGACTATTCCGTGATAAGATGAAAAATATTCGGATGCGGAAAAATCTCTCGGGAACTTGAAAGTGCTGTCGCCTGCCTTTAAATCTTCTATACGGTCAAGCCCGTAAATCCTGAGGTCATTGTATTGTACATTGTGAGCCAGCACATACCAGCGGCTTTCAAACAGTTTTACGCAATACGGCTCGATGGAGAATGTGTAGCTTTTTGACTTGCCAAAAGCACGGTAAGTGATTATTACGGTACGGTTTTCTTTCATTGCTTCAAGCAATTCTGCCAGATGGCTGTGGGCCGACGGGATTTGATTGACAAGAATCCTGTCTTTCAATGAGAGATTCTCACTGATAAGATTGCCCACGGCAAACGAATCGAGCATCCATTTTTTCAAATCGTCTTCGTCAATGTCCTCCGGATTTTCTATGTAATACAGGTACTCTCCTGTCCGCCGGCAAGAGATTATTATTCCGAACTGGCTGAAAATCGCATCTTTCCAGCGATTGAAAGTCGCGCGGCTCAGTGGCTTGCAGTCGCTCAAATCCTTATTGCGTTCCCAGCGTTCCGAGATTTCCTTAAGCGATATTCTTCCGGATCGCCGGATGGTATCTATTAGCCAAATGTATTTCTGTAACTGCATCATATTTTCCTGTTGTCACAATGCAAAGATACGGAAAAGATGTTGCATTATGTGATACAAGCTTGCGGGGAAATGGATAATTTCTTTGAAAATTTTTGTCCATTGCATCGCAAAATGAGACACGATAATGTTTTTTTCGCTAAAAACAACAATGACTTATGCATCGCAAAATGAGACACAAAAATATTTATCCCACTAAAAAGGCGGCAATGACTTATCGCGATTATATAAATCAAAGTACTTTTGAACAGATATGGCGGCACTTGCAACGGCTATATCATGAGGGCACTGCTATAAAGGCGACTTATCGGCATCTGTATGAATCGGTAAAGGCGTTACCTTTTACCGCGTCGGATGAAAAGATAGTTTTTGAACGTGACAGACTTGGAGATATCATGGCTATCGGCACACTTGATCCGCAGGAAGATTTGATTGACCGAAAAGTCATTATATCTGATGAAATATCTGCCGGTGTCTCAGAGATAGCCGCACATCTTCTTTATTGGTCATCGATGTACGGATTCCAGACTTTGGCACAATACGAAGCTGAACAAAAAGAGTGGTATGATATGATGACATCCGGCCCCAGCTTCGATGAAGACGGCATGGTAAAATATATTTTCCTTGATTTTGACGGTGTGCTGAATACAGAACAGTATCAGGCAGAATCAGCTGTTTCCGGAAAAGAGACAAAAGATAAATACGGACCGCTTTTTGACCCTGATGCCATAGTCCGGCTGAAAAGATTATGCCATGAGACCGGAGCAAAAAATATCGTAATCATTTCATCATGGCGTTTCGTTCATGATAATGAGGTGTTGCATGATATGTGGAAAAGCCGTGATATGCCGGGTGAAGATATCTCCGTCATGTCCGCTGAAATTCCTGACAATGATCGTGGTTCGGGCATAAAGGAGTTTTGTCTTGGCAAATATGCGCCATTCGTCATTCTTGATGGCAAAGACATATATCCGGCCGAACAGAAACCTTACCTGATTCATGTTGATCCGGTAAAGGGTCTGACCGATATGGACGTTGATAATGCAATTGAAATACTCAATCGTTTTGACAGTTATCCAAAGAGCTATTTTATCTCCGAGTATCTGAAAAAAAGAAAAGAATGGAGGCGGCAAGGAGAGATTGAATCGCCAAGTCTTACCCGCAAGCGTATAAGATTTTGGCAAGACACGATCGTCAAAGACTGGACAGACGGTTGGGAAAGTATTCTGTGTATCCTTAAAAAGAAACTGGAGTACAATATCGGGAAGTGGAAATGCTGTCCTTATAGAAGTGACTGGCGAGAGGTGGTAAGACGCATGGAATTGTGTTGCCGCCTTCTTCAAATTGCTTCTGAAACTGATATGGAAAAGGGAAAAGGTGTTTATGTCAATGAAACCAATGCCGAGAGATATGGCGACTGGGAACAACGCCAGTATCTTTATTCTACAAATTTACGCAAAGAAAAGGCTTTCAGTATTCTTTGGCGTTACATTGACTTTCATATGCAAAACTGGTGTTACTGAAAAGAATCCCCACAGGAATGGACGACTCTCTAATCCGTGCCAAGGAAGGCGTTAAGTCTGCTTTAATCATCGAAGTCTGTTTCCTGAGCAGGCGCAACGCCTGATGCCGGCGCTATTTACGCGCTAAGGATAATCACATTGTGATTACGGAATTAAGAATAGTCATGAATGGTCATTTGTAAGCCTTGAAATTGAAGATGGGACGAATGATACTGTCAATATTGACAGTATCGCCGATATTGGCCATAATCTCGGATGCGGGTTTATAGGCCATGGGTGACTCATCGCGGGTGAAGTCTGTTACCGATTCCGAGTAAACGCCCTGCATTGATGCCACGAAATCCTCCATTGAGATTTTATTGTATGCCTGAGAGCGGCTCAATGCCCGTCCGGCTCCATGTGGCGCAGAACTGTTCCAGTCCGGATTTCCTTTGCCGGTACAGAGCAATGAGCCGTCACGCATATTAAGCGGTATGATGCAACGCTCGCCCTTTGCGGCGGAAATGGAACCCTTGCGGATTATGTTGTCATCGCTGATGTAATTGTGGACCGATTCAAACGTCTCCGGCACGTTCGGCTCAGGGAAGAACCGCATGAGCAACAATGATATGAGTTCGCGGTTAAGCACCGCCCAACGCTGGCACAAGCGCATATCATGCAGGTACTGTTCACGGGCCTCCCCCTCAACATAACAGAGTGCGGCAGGGAGTGAAGGCTCTTTTCCCTGCTGATCCTTACGCATCTTCTTGATGACACTCTGCAGTTCCGATCGATGTCCGGCCGCTTTGTATTCCTCTATCGTGCGCTTAATGGCGTCTTCAAGCTCATCGGCGCCGGCGGTAAGATGCCTGACAGCTTTTGTCTGATAGATTTCGGCCACCTGTTTTCCGAGATTGCGCGAGCCGGTATGAATAACGAGATACACATTTTCCTCATCATCCTTGTCAAGCTCGATGAAATGATTGCCTCCGCCAAGCGTGCCTATGGACTTACAGATACGGCGGCTGTCTTTGAGCTCCCGAAAGCAGTATAACTCTTTTATCAAATCTTTCGCCTCACGGTATATTTCCATCTCTTTACCTGCGAGCGGAGGGAAACCGAATTTGTCTTCACGGGCAATTTTGCCCGACGGAACGTTTTTACAGATAAATTCGTGAAAATCATGAAAATCAATATTCTCAATACGGCCTAACTTTAATACCCGCATGCCGCAGCCTATGTCTACGCCCACAATGTCGGGAATTACTTTATCTCCAAGATTTCCTGTGAAACCGATTACACATCCGGCACCGGCGTGGACATCCGGCATAATCCGAATTTTTTTGTCGGAGAAAACATCTATCGAAAGCAACGCTTTGATTTGATCCAGTGCGCCCTGCTCGATATTATCTGTGAAAATTTTCACATCGTATCCTTTTATAGTTTTCATAACCAATGGTATATATTATATGTCAACAACATCAGAATGGTAATTCCATGAATACCGCTTATTCGTCTAAATTTTCAAAACCTCCGCATACGCTGTTGAATTTCAAACGGATGTCTCCTGTCTTTCCGTTTCTATTCTTGGCAACGATAATTTCTGCGAGGCCACGCAAGTCATTGCCCTTCTCATCAGCATAAATATGGTAGTATTCAGGGCGGTGAATAAAACATACCACATCCGCATTCTGCTCAATGGTATGAGAGATTGGGCGCAGATCGCTTAGCTTCGGTCGTTTGTCATCGCGCTTTTCAATGTCACGATTTAATTGACTGAATACTATAATGGTGACATTCAAGTCCTTAGCCAATGCTTTCAGACCATGTACAATACAAGCTACTTCTTCAGATCTGTTTGAGTATAACAGCCCTATGCCGCTCATCAGCTGAAGGTAGTCAATGACAATCAGCCTCACTTGAAACTCACTTGTCATGCGTATGGCCTTTCTGAATAGTTCTTGCATGGTTAATGAAGGTGTGTCATCAAAGCAGATAGGCGCATTGTCTATTTGCTTTTTGGCGTCTTCAATCTGCCATAGTTCATCTTTGCTTAAAGCTGAAACGTCACCCTTTTGATAATCGTGTATTTTAGCCGTTTCAACCCGGCTTACTATTTCACGGAATCTGTCAATGACTTGTTTGTTGGAACATTCGAGAGAGAAAAAAGCGGCGGGTATTCTGTTCCTGATTGCGATGTTTCTGAGCAGAGACAGTCCGAATACGGTCTTTCCCATAGCCGGACGGGCCCCAATAACAATCAAGCCGCCATTGTTCCAACCCGTTTTGTCTAATTCGGCAAACCCTGATTTTACATTTATTTTTTGAGTACCATCCCATTCATTTCTTCCCATGCATTCCATGATTTTCTGTTTGTCTTGATTTGTTTTCTGCAAGATTAGGCAGTCGATGTCTCAATCTGTGATACAGTGCCGGACTTTTTTTATATTGTTGCAATAATTGACACACCTGCATGCTATCTTTACAGCCAAGAAAAACTGAAAATGAAAATACTGCATCTTTCTGATACTCACGGCTGCCATCATCAGCTGACCGATTTGCCTGAGGCGGATGTAGCTGTCCATTCGGGCGACTTCACTATGAATGCCTTTTCCTGACATATGCACGCCCGCATGGGACGAAGGCTCATAACGGCATGAAATAAAGAAAATGTTTTTGTAAAATGCGATTTGGGCAGAGATGTATCAATAAATGATACATCTCTGTTGTATCTTTATGTCATAATTTCAAACATGGCATAAATATGAGACATTTTTTCAACAACAAAGAGACACCGTCTGATGAGATACAACAGAAAGAAATTATAAGAACTCGTCCGAAAAGCGTGCTTGAGGCTTTTGAGCATATAGTGGAGTCTGCTGAAAACTCCAAGCTGTCAGAAGAGTTTTTTGAAAAGGTCTCTGTTTATGTAAGATACGCTTCCCGGAAATTGAAACTGCCCCCGATGCAGACTGTCTTGCTGGCCCTTTTTGTAGACATGAGCGAGAGCAATTCTATCCGCATATCAGAAATAGCATCCTACACGGGATGTCGCACAACTAAAATCCTGCGACTCTCATCGGAGATAGACTCACTTGAAGAAAAGCATTACATACGCGCTTCACACTGGCACAATGTGCTGTCATATCGTGTCCCGTCAGATGTTATAAAAACATTAAAAAAGAATCAGGCATATATTCATAACGTAGAACCAATAGCAGACCTCCGGACTTTCTTTGACAGATTCAACGACTTGATGGAAGAAATGGATAATGATGAAATAACTCATGAAACACTTCTCGCACAAACAATTGACTATATCACAGAAAT
>CAYUIJ010000098.1:0-6713 GCA_964444735.1 uncultured Bacteroides sp.
TTTTGCGGTGACTTTATCGAGAAGAAATTTTCAATGGTGAATTCTGCTATCATATTCGTTGAATTTATCTGCTACACGGTGTAAAGGTACAAATAAAATTCCATATAGCAAATTATAATCGTGGTTATTGTAGTAAAACTACTAAATACAAGAATAAAATATATACTATGAGCGTTTTTCTGGCTACATAATAAAAAAGAACAGTCTCAAGTTCAGCGAGCGCTCTCATGTCATATCCGTTGCCAGATAAAATTCCGGCAACTGAGATTTAAGCGGAACATACCATTCCCCCCCCCGCTGTCAATTCCAGTCAGGCCCGAATAACACAGCCTTTTTCCTTTCTCTGAAAAAGAGCCATGAATACAGAGGCAATGAAACAATATCCGAAAACAGGCCAATTTTTTATTTAGCGAAGCTTACGGCACGTGTCTCACGAATGACTGTAATCTTCACCTGGCCCGGATAAGTCATTTCATCTTGAATTTTCCTGGCTATTTCCGCAGAAAGCTGCTCAGTCCGTTTGTCGTCAATCTTCTCCGCACCGACAATCACACGAAGCTCTCGTCCTGCCTGAATAGCATACGTCTTGGTTACGCCCGGATAAGAAAGAGCCAGTTGCTCCAAATCATTCAGGCGTTTGATATAAGCCTCCACAATCTCGCGACGCGCTCCCGGGCGTGCTCCTGAAATGGCGTCACAAACCTGTACGACAGGAGCGATCAGGGTCTCCATCTCAGCTTCATCGTGGTGAGCTCCAATGGCATTGCAGATATCAGGCTTTTCCTTATATTTCTCGGCAAGTTTCTGGCCCAGCAGAGCGTGAGGCAATTCCGGCTCTTCATCAGGAACTTTTCCTATATCGTGCAACAGTCCGGCTCTTTTTGCCTTTTTAGGATTCAAGCCAAGTTCCGAAGCCATGATTGCACATAAATTGGCAGTCTCCCGAGCGTGCTGAAGCAGGTTCTGTCCGTAGCTTGAACGGTATTTCATTTTACCGATAAGCCGGATAAGTTCCGGATGCAAGCCATGAATGCCAAGATCTATGGTTGTACGCTTGCCGGTCTCCACAATTTCATCCTCGACCTGTTTATGAACTTTGGCAACGACCTCTTCGATACGTGCCGGATGAATACGTCCGTCAGTAACCAGCTGATGGAGTGCCAAACGCGCAATTTCACGGCGCACGGGATCAAAAGCAGAAAGAACAATCGCTTCGGGAGTATCGTCAACAATGATTTCCACCCCTGTCGCGGCTTCAAGCGCGCGGATGTTACGTCCTTCGCGTCCGATGATCCGCCCTTTTATCTCATCCGAGTCAATGTGAAATACCGTGACAGAGTTTTCGATAGCCGTTTCAGTGGCCACTCTTTGTATTGTCTGGACAACGATGCGCTTGGCTTCCTTATTAGCTGTCATTTTTGCATCATCCATTATATCATTGATATATGACTGAGCCTGCGTTTTAGCCTCCTCTTTCAAGGACTCAATGAGTTTTTCCTTAGCCTCTTCGGCCGAAAGTCCGCTTAAGGCTTCGAGTTTTTCTCTTTTCTGTGACTGCAATTTGTCCAGTTCTTCTTTTTTCCTGTCAATAACAGCAAGCTGCGCTTCCAGTCTTTCCTTGATGGCATCAACCTCATTACGCTTACGCTGGATCTCTTCCTGCCGCTGGTTCAAAACGAGCTCTTTTTGTTTCAGCTTGTTTTCAGCCTGCTGGATGCGTTGATTGCGCTGTGCGACCTCTTTTTCCAAATCGGCTTTTTTGTTAAGGAACTTTTCCTTGACTTCCAACAGCTTGTTCTTCTTAATGACCTCAGCCTCTATTTCGGTCTTTTTCAGAATGCTGTTATACTTTGATTTCATCACATATCTGAAAACCGTATATCCGGCAACGATACCTGCTACAAGAGCAATTAATGACGCTACTATAATCAAACCCATTTTATTTATAGTTTTATATATAATAAAAAACGCACCACTTGTTTCAGAAGAACACTTCTCTTCTGAATGCCAAGCAGTGCGCGAATATTGTAATTCAAAAAAAACGTATGTCTCAAATACCCTCTTCCTGTCCTTCTTTTTGGAAGAGCTCCTCCATTTCTCTAGCAAGCTGGTCCAATTTATCCTTATAGGGCCGTGTATCGTTCCGGTCTTCGGAGCAGACAACCTTAAAAGCAAAATGAAAGGCTGTCATTTTTAAATGGACAAGCATGTCTTCCTTCGGATATTTTTCGCGATACTTATTTAATTTGTCATTCATCTCCCTTGCAGCTTTCCTATACAATTCCTCATCCTTACGGTTGATGTTCATTGGGTAGGTGCTGTCTGCAATCGACACATGAATTTCCAATTCTTCATTATTATCCATCATCATACACACGCCTTATCCGTTCAATAAAGCGATGCATTTATCAATTTCACGCACCAGTCTGGCTAATCGTTGCCTGGTATCTCTCGATTCATTATCGCTGATACTGATTATTCTGGCAGTTTTCAAGTTTTTGTAGCTTAATTCGGCTTGCAGACAGCGTTCTTCCAACTTTTTAATCTTCTCATCTTTCTGAACCAGCTCCCGCATCAAAGCGCCGTTCTTTTGTTTTATCTGCTCATAAAGATAAAGCAAATGACGAAATCTTGCCTCAAAAATGCCAAGTTGTCTGCTGTCTTCTTCCGTCATAATTACAAATCCTATACAAATATAGCCTTTCTTTACGAATTGCAAAAGTTTTTCGGCTTATTTTATGAAAAAACCCTTATCAGTCTTTGTTTTTGGGCTTCGGTTCCTTTTTGGCCAGAATCACAATATTATATACGTACTCGGCCATCCATTTGCCGGAATATCCCAAAGCGTGCTGATATTTGCGTATGCCGCCGCATGTCTTCCTTACGGCGTCATCTTTCCAATCAGTACGGGTCAACACATCATTAACGGTCTTTGCGGTCAACTGGTAAAGTGTCTTTTTGAAAATACCCGGAATACGGAATTTCCATTTCATCAGATTGCCCATCAGCACCATTAAATCCTGACTGAATCCCTGGAACATGAACAAATAGTTTTTTATATCATTGACGCTGCGACAGTTCTTTCTGACAGACACGTCTATTTCTTTGAAAAAATCATCGCTGAGGCCGTATATCTCTTTCAGCATTTTTTTGCAGCGGCCTTTTTCAGCAATACCCAATTTGTTGTTTTGCGTAGCTATTTTCAAAGAGCGTTTGAACATTGCCATATCAGGAAAGAAAGCCAGGTTCGTTATACCTAAGTTACATGCCATCACTGACTGATAATACACCCGTATCAGTGTCATGAAATCTTCCATTCCTCCTGCATTCTCCTTCTTTTTTTTGGTAAATATGCCAAATAATCCCATTTTAATTGATTTTAAATTTACAGACCTTTACTATGGCAAAAGTAAGGCATTCTGTCTAAACAGGCAATTTTTATCTTATTAAATTCTGCCGTTTTATGTAAAAACAACTTATCTTTGCCATGAAAACAATCTGATATCCAATGAAAACGAGGAACTTGTCAATCTGTCTGGCATTCATTGCCTTTCTTCTTCCATATACGGGATTTGCGGGAGACGGACCGCGTGTTTCCGTATTGCTGGACAAGGGATGGGAATACAGGCCGATCAGAATAACTGATAAAAACGCGCCTTATACGCCGGTAACGATACCTCATACATGGAACGCGTCTTATACAGAGGGTACTACCGATTATAACCGTGAGACAATGGTATACCGCCGTAATCTGGATTTGCCTTCGCAAACAGAAGGGAAACGGTTTTTCCTGTATTTCGAGGGCGTAAACTCCGTTGCGGATGTATTTATAAACCACCGTACCGCGGGGCAGCATCGCGGCGGATATACTGCATTTTGCCTTGAAATAACGGATTTTGTGCAAGGTGGAAGAAACTTACTGGAAGTATGGGTTAGCAACGCTTTTCGCACGGATGTGCTTCCTGTCAGCGGTGATTTTAACGTATATGGCGGCATTCATCGCCCGTGTCACCTGATAATGACGGAAGAGAACTGCATATCGCCCTTGTTTCATGCCTCTCCCGGAGTATTGATCCATCAGGATAACATAACCGGCAGGATGGCTGATTTTACCGTGGAAACAATATTGTCTGCAAGAAAACCTGCGGCGGGCTTGTCTGTAAAGACGACCGTGCTTGATGCAGAAGGCAAAATCGCGGCAGAGAAGGAAACAGCCGTTACCGGTGAATGCGTAAAGCACGCCTTGCAGATAGAACATCCGATACTGTGGAACGGGAAAGAAAACCCATATTTATATAACGTCAGGGTTGAGTTGTTTGAAGACGGGAAACTGACAGACTGTGTAAGACAGAAAACCGGTTTCCGTTACTATTCCGTAGATGCCGACAAAGGATTCTTTTTGAACGGGAAACCTTTGAGCCTGTACGGTTTCTGCCGTCATGAGGATTATGCAGGAAAAGGAAGCGCCTTGCGCATTGCGGAATACGAAAGAGATATGAACCTGATTAACGAGGCAGGGGCAACAGCCATGCGTCTGGTACATTATCCGCACGGAGAGACAATGTATGATTTGTGTGACAAAAACGGCATTATATTATGGACGGAGATCCCGATGTGCGGACCGGGCGGCTATGATTATACGGGGTATTTACACAATCCGGGATTAGAGGAAAACGCCCGTCAGGCAACAAAAGAGCTTGTTTATCAGAAATACAACCATCCGTCTGTCTGTTTCTGGGGAATATTTAATGAATTGTTGATATCCGACGGCATAAGATTTCAGGAGTATGACAATCCGGTAGCTTTTGTAAAAGAAATAAACGCTTTGTATAAGGAGCTGGATCCCTCCCGCCTGACGGCCTTCGCCACATGCGTAGACCAAAGCCATTATTCAGGATGTGCCGATTTGGTGGCATGGAATAAGTATTTCAGCTGGAAAGACTCATACAAACAGGCCTCTGATTTTTTTGACGAGGCACATGCCGCTTCAAAAGATTATCCTGTGGGAGTATCTGAGTACGGGGCTGCCGGCAGTGTGAACCATCATGCGTGCATTACAGATGAAAACGCGGAACTTACGAGCCGTATGCATCCTGAAGAATATCAGGCGGTCTGTCATGAAGGATACTGGAAAGCATTCACGGAACGTCCTTTCCTGTGGGCCAAGTTTATATGGCAGTTTTCTGATATGCAGTCATCAATCCGTAAGGAAGGAGACAAGGACGGAATAAACGATAAGGGCGCCGTTTCATACGACCGTAACACGAAAAAAGACATTTTCTATTTTTACAAGGCAAACTGGAACCCGGAACCTATGCTGTATATTACCAGCCGTCGTTTTATCAAACGCAAAAAAGCAGACACATGGGTCAAAGTGTATAGTAATCTGAAAGAAGCCACGCTTTACATCAACGGAACAGAAATCGGCACACAGGCAAACGACGGAATGAACAGAATGATATGGCCTGAGGTTTTCTTAAACAAAGGAAAAAACCAAATTCGCGTAGAGGGACGAGATGGAAAAAACGTATATATTGACAATTGTATATGGTATTTAGAGTAAATATTAACTGAAATTAATCTTTCTTCTTATTCTGTAATTGAACTTTTTTACTTTATACATGGTCTGCCATGCAGAATGTTAAATGATAAAGTCTATGAAAAAAGTAATTTTAATGTTGTTTGCGGCATTTGTGTATGGAGGATACACAATAAATGCCCAGCGTCAACAACGCGAAAAGATGAATCCGGAAAAAATGATTGAGATGCGTACCAATCGAATGGTAAAACAGTACAAGCTGTCAGAGGAACAGGCTTTAAAGCTGTCAGAACTGAACAAGCTGCAATTTGAAAAGATGAAAGGAACGCAACCCAAGCCTCTTTCTAAGGATTCTTTGAATGCAATGAGTGAAGCTGCCCGGAAAGACTATAAAACACAGCGAAAAGCCCAAATGGAAGAAACACGGAAAGCCAGAGAAAAAAGCGAAGTTGAATTCCAAGAAGAATTGAAGAAAATATTCACTCCTGAACAATTTGAACAGTATCAAAAAGACGAACAGGCACGTAAGGAACGGATGAAGTACCGGAGAAGAGGAGGAAATACGGGAGGACATCCGCATCAAGGCAGAGGATTTGACGATGAGTTCTAATTTCTTCTCCTACAGGCACAATCTATATTACAGCCGCGCAGAGACCAATATTGACAAAGAGATGCTGAATTAAAAATTCAGTATCTCTTTATTGTATGAATCAGTCAAGACTTAATCTGAGAATCAAGTATAAAAAGAATAAAGGAAATAAAGTATACGCAACAGAAAACAGACTGGGTTATGACAACAGCAGAAAAGGTCACATCAAGAACAAACCGGGATTGCCCGAACTCTCCCGACAGCCAGGCAACGTGTCACGTGCGCATCACGTGCCTGAAAGATCATGGGCTACAGCCGTGAGTCCTTACCGGCTCAAAGGGCCGTATGAACAAGGAAAGTCCGCAGGTTTTTACGGGCGAGCCCCTTTTTTCTTGTAACAGACTAACGGGATTATATGCATAACCCCACACGATTTTGCAGGTGAGCCGAGAAAACGGGGTTTCCGATGAAAGCCATACGTAAAGAAAAAAACAGAGAAATCCATCATCCGGATTCCTCAAATTTTAACATTGACCAAAAATAAGGTGTTTTTTGTGAGCGGAAAACGAGACTCGAACTCGCGAC
>CAYUIJ010000099.1:0-6580 GCA_964444735.1 uncultured Bacteroides sp.
TCTGACGGTGACTTTCGCAAGAACCTTGCGGTGCTTGCCTTTCTTTAAGTCTTTCCATAAGGATAAGGACTGCGCCTCTATCCGTCAGGGGTGGGTGAGGACAAGCTATCCTGTCTTTCTTGCCCGGAAGCATTTTCCATCCGCTTCCCCTCTTCAGCCGGTCTGCCGGATACTTGACAGGCAAACCATTGTCTCTTTCCCTGCAAGTCAGGGGATTCCCATACGATCAGAGATCCTTTCTTACTACAGAAAGCCGTCTTTCCGTGCATTGGATCTACATGCCTGCCATTTGCAGTGGAGACACGTTTGAGTTCCCTTCCGGAGAACCTGTTTTTCAGGTTTTATTGCACTTCGATTTTTGAATTCTCTCACTTTTATCTTTGTTTTATGGGTGTGTAAGGTGAGTACGGATAATTCCCGTCATCTGAAGAAGGCATATAGAATGCCATTTTGTCAATATTTGTCAGATTAGTGTCAGGTTTTATTCGTAATGAGTCTTTTGTATTTATAAAAAGAATATGGCAGAATTTAAAAACAGGGCTTAAAGTTTAATGTCTGTAAATTGGTGCTGACAAAATGTAAGTTAGGAATGCAGTTTGCAATATTTTAAATGAACCGTGAAACCGAAAGGCGGAAAGGTTCAGGTAGAAATTTTGATAAATAACAATTTAAAATGGGAGGTTACAACTATGACACCGAGAAAATATAACAATCAGAATTGGTTGCCGAGTATGTTTAATGATTTCTTTGGAAACGATTGGATGTGGAAAGTAAATACTACAGCTCCTGCCATCAATGTTATTGAAAACGATAATAATTACAAGGTAGAAGTTGCTGCTCCGGGTATGACCAAAGAAGATTTTAATGTTCATTTGAGTGAAGACAATGAACTTGTCATTAGTATGGAGAAGAAATCAGAGAACAAAGAGGAAGACAAAACGAACAAGAAATATTTGCGTCGTGAATTTTCTTACTCTAAGTTCCAGCAGGCACTTATCTTACCGGATGACGTAGAAAAAGAAAAGATCAATGCCAATGTTACCGATGGAGTGCTTACCATCGAATTGCCAAAACGTACTCCTGAAGAGAAACAGAAAGCTATTCATGTGATAGAGATTCATTAAAATGATAATTTAATGATTGGATCCTTTCCTTGTCTTTTAGCAAGATGAGGAAAGGATTTTTATTTGCCTGGTCAATGTAAAGACTTGAGGAATTCGCCGGTTAAGCATGAATTTTAGTTAGTGTGAAGAGAAAAGTAAGCTTGTCCTTTAACTCCCTGAATGTGTGGGCGAAAGCTTTTTATTTCAACACTGGATGATCCGGAAGCCGCATTTGTGGAATGTCTCCCAAAGAGGCTCATGATTCCCGGATGGTGTGCCTGTATGGCTCATCCGCTTTCCAGACGCGAGATTTGTGACAGGCCTCATCCAAATATTCTTCTTCACCATTCTCATCAAGCAAAGTAACGCACCAAGGCTTGATTCAGGCATGTGATGCAACACATTATAATCTGATTTGGTTGATTGGCTGATTTATCCAGCCAGTCATAGCTCAGATTATCCATTTCTGCAATTTCCATGTCGCTATAAATATTGTCCCAACTCGGTATAATCAGCAACACTACCGACACCAATGGCAAAAGAATTGACAAAGACGGCCATAGTCTGATCCTTTTAGCACCTTGGAGCGGCATACGGCATTATTTCATGCAAATATGCCGGAACAGGCAATTTGAGGTGCTCTACAAGTCGCTCTGTTTGCAGCATGGTAAATAGCAGCACTTGCAGCACGCAAAACAGTGACGGATTCCACTTCGGAAGGACCTTGATGTATTAAATTGTGTCGTGGCTGGATTACCGTTATCACCTAATTGCATAGCATCATCAATGATAATCAGCGGAATTGTATCTCCTCTGTCTTTTATGATACCGCCCAACGTTCTGTTTTGGCGGACATGCATTTCATCTCCACCATTAACCCTGACGAGAAAAACCTGACACAATATCCAGGCCAGTTGATCATACCTTGCAAGGCTTTAGTCAGATTGGGAAGAGGAAAATCATGTCACCTCGTTGTTTCAAAGGAGATAAGCATGTGTATGACTTCAGCATAGTTTTTCTGTCCGGAGGCTATGTTGTTGCCTTTGAGGAACCAGTCATAGATTTTGTCTTGTATCATGCCTATGATCGGGCTGTATCTTTCTTCCCAATACCGTTTTCCTGAATTGAAGTCATTGATTATTTCCGTCCGTATGGATTGGGCCCATGATTTATAGTCTTCTTCATTAAGCACCATGCGTGCGTTGACAATCACATAGGGCAGAAGGCCAAAGTAACCGCTGTATTGTACAGCCGCAACGGAAGAGGATGTACATGTTTTATATGCCCAGAAACTGGCTTCTGCCTCGTTGCTTACCCCTAAAAGGTGTGACAGTTCATGGGCATAGGTGAATGGATACTGAAGGGGTGGAAGTTCACCGTTTAGTTGCATCTCGTTGAAAAAAGGGCCCATATATCCCAGAACTCCCGCACCGGAGTAAAGTGATGAAAACAAAACCTTTTTGGGATAATATTTTCTGCCGGGCTTTTGCAGTCCGTATCTGCGTGGCAATGCGTCATATGCGGCCTTTATATGTCCGGTAACAATCTTTTTATCAGGCTCTGCATTGGTGTAATGGGAGTTCAGACTGTCGGTATAAGCCGAAAGGAAATGCTTGAATACGGTTTCGTCATATTGTGCGGGATGTACTTCTGCACGTATAAAAAATGGATGACGGAAATAATTGACACCCCATCCCATGTAAAACCATACGTAAATCCATAAAATCAGTTCCACTTCACGGATTATAAGCTTTTTCCATTGGTAGTGCTTGCGGTATCTGCCGGTTATCGGCATCAATAAAAGCAGGATAATAAGGCACAGGATGAGGATTTCTTCAAGTGAGAAAGGAAAGACTGCTGATATGCCCGAAAGGAAGGATGCGATTACAGGATAAACGTACAAGGCGTACCATTCGGCTACCGCATGGACAAAACGGCATATAATGATGAATAGCAGAAGTATTCCCAGCATGCATAAGCGGAAGTATTTCATGCGCCTTTTCATAGTCGGTTCAAAGACGAGTCTTTAAGCCGGATTCGGGCAAAACGCCTCAGTTTTCCGGCAGAAGGTCTGGAAAAGTCAATCAGTGTGAGAGCTTCGTTGTGTCCGGTTATCTTGTAAGAGCCGGTTGCCGCCAGTCTGAAAGTCTCAGGATTGAAAATGCTGTCAAGTTCCATTGTATTGTACAATTCGCTGCAGGCACTATTTTTATGTTCGGGAACGGTCTTGTTCCCATCAGTAAACGCGCCGGAAGCAAATGAGACAGCTAAAAATATTGTACGCATGGATTTATATATGGTAATAAGATTGTGCGAAAGTAGCATTATTTTATGATAAGGCCAATTTGTAAATAGTCAAAAATGAATGTTATTCAATGACAGAAATGACTGTCTGCCGGATAGGAGCCTGTTTGCAGACAAATTCAGAAAGATAGGCGGTATTCCGGCCACACTGTGCGAACGGGGGAGTCGTATCCAAATGAATAACTGAGTTTAATCAATCAGAAAAGAGGGACATTAACCACAGTCACACATATTTTTCCGGTTCTACCGGCAATCTGTACACAGCGGACAGAATGATAATAAATTCAGACGGTGTATAGGCTCATGTATCCTGTATCAGTGACAATGCCTGACATGCGCCATACCATCGCTCCCGAAGCTACTGGTAGGTTTTGCTATCCACTTTACCAATGGCGCATACATTCACGGAGTACCCGTAAACATCGTTCGAAAAGCATCGTATAGATTTGGCCAGACAGTCTGCAAAGCAAGTGCGCATGGTCCGGCATGTCAGCCGGACCATGAAAAGGATTACGGCTCTTGCCAATCATATACATCCGCAGGTCCCTTGCAGACATATCAAAGAAAATCCGGAGCCAATATGCTATAAATCAACAGGTATGACAGTTTTAATAGCAGGGGGGGGAGAGAGTATATGGATCTTGTGTCTTGTATGCTTCACTGCCAAATAAGCTGAGGCTCACCTCCGTAGAAATCCGTAATCGTAGATTTTAGGTTCTATCTTCCTTGCGACTGACTTGAGTGCTTGCCGCAAGGAACCAATCAGATTCATGTAACGGGAGTCGGCACTTTCGTTATTCATCTTCCCTTTCTTGTCTTTCCCTTGGAAATGAAGACGGATGTCATATAAGGACGCATTGGGATTGGCATCAGGCCTTGCATGGTAATACCTCCATAATTCCCTTCCCGCATCAGTCAGAGCCCGTGCTTCCCGGGAAAAAGCGAGAGGGCTGTATTGTCTTACTCTCTCTCCGTTTTCAAAAAGACTCTTCGTCTCCCTTTCTTTATACCCTGTCTTTCCTGCAATAAAATCACTCATGAAGTTGCTCCTGAATTTTTCCTTGGCATCCACTTCCTTTTCAGTGAAAGGAATCCAATGGTTTACCCCGTATTCACTCCTGACTTTGTTATTGAAGAGCGTGTAAGCGAGGCAGTCTGTCTGAAACTCCCCGTCAGCCTCCCAGCCATTGTCAGGCCAGAGGAACTGGTCCTGGTTGTTGAGCCAAGTGCCCTCAATGCTTTTGCGTACGGCAAAGTAGACGCATGCCACCAACACATTGTCCTTGTTTATGTAGAACTGCCCGGCTTCCTGATTGTACTTCATATTCGGGTGGACAATCTGTATCATGTCCTGGTTCTGGAAATCGTTTCCCTTGAACGGAAACTTTCCGATGTTGTCGGGGTCTCCTTTCCTGCCCCGGTACTTCTTCACCCACTCGTTCATGTAGTGAGAGGAGTCACAGGCGCAAAACCTTTTCTTCCCCATGAAATGCCCCTCTCTGTCGTAAACATCGGCTTCAGTCTCCCTGAATGCCGCATGCTCGCCCGTTTTCCATATCATAAAGCCGATAGGGAACTTTCCCTTTACGTTGTCGAAAGTGTCGGCCGGGATAACGAAAATCCGGCAGAGCCTCGCGCTGAAGAACTTCCGGAAATCCGAGAAGTGCGGTCCTTGCAGAATTTTCAAAGTTGAAAATTCTGCAAGGATACATGAGGGAATTTCAAGGTAGATGCGGGTGAGAAACTGCGCGAACAACTCAGCGTTTCCCTGCCCCAATATTTTCCTGTATTTTAGATTGACCGCGCTCTGTTCCACAGCGTTCTTCCCCTTGCCGCCCGTGAGCGTTTTCTTGTCGCTTGCCTCTGCATACGGAGGGTTAATAAAGACAATCAGTTTCTTGCGTTTCTCCTCATTGCTAATGATTTCTTGTAGTGAATCAGGCAGGCTGGAAAACGGATCATTCAGGAAATCGAACCGGAACACATGTTTTTCCAACAGGTTGAGTTTGTTGTTCCCGATGAGGTCGTGCATCACTTTTACGTCTTGTTCGTCAATCGTGGATGCCCACACCTTATACTTGTCGGTCAGTCCGATGAGCAGGTTTCCCGTCCCTGCGGCGCAGTCCCACACGTAATATTTGTCTTGCCAGCCTTCTCCCAGCTCATCGGCAATGTACCGCTGAGAGAGTTCCACCCATTTCCGGGGCGTGAAGTAGGATCCCTTCCGCTCTCGCACGTCTTGCGGTACGAGGAGGTCACGCCTCTCCACAATGTAGTCCCAGTACTCGCGGCGCGGCGGACGGTCGTACTTGTTCCAGAATCTGGTGTGGGCCACCTGCTTGTCATTGAAGTCCACGGCTTCGTAGCTCATGGAGCCCGTGTCCTTTCGCCGGATGTTATAGACGTAACGGTCGCTACGGAGCAGGACGAAGAGCTTGTCACGCAGCGATGTGTTATGCTCGCTCAGGATATCGGCGAGGTAGAAGTCGGCATCGATCAATCCCTCCTTTTTGGCTATCTCCCAGTCGATTCCGATAGAAGGCTTCACTTCACTCGTCCACTTCCAATAAATGTGCGTGAAGTTGTTCTTGTTGATACGGATCTTTGATGCCTCTGATTTTCCCAGCATGAAATTTCTACGGATGAATCCGTGCAGTTCCTTATCGTCTTTTCCGAACCGGTAGAGCAGCATTTCGCGATCAATAACGGCCTTTACTTTGCCATAGATTAGCCGGAACTCCACTGTGCCGTGGTCGCTGGGCGCGACATTCCAATTGAAGTCACTCTGACAGAACACCTCGATAATATCGGCATAAGGGAAGAAAGCTATCTTTTCGGCATCGAACGCGCCGAGAAAGGCCGGAGGAAGATATTTCTCATAGGTACGGGCCTTTCCGATGGTCAGTATCAGCTGGACGAACGATTCGTATATGTCTTTCTTCGTACCCGCCTTGGCTTCCGCCCAAAGCAAGTATTCCGTTTCAAACAATCCGTTGTCACTCCTCGGTATGGCAATGCAGAAGTCTATTTTCCCGATGATCTGAGTACCGTCATAAGAGGAAAAATAGTCTTTGGCGACTTTGTTTTTCAGTTCTTCCTCAAGAATATTATCGTATTTTGCCATACTACTATGATTTTTGCAAGTTATTTATGATAAAATAGGTTTATATTTC
>CAYUIJ010000100.1:0-6231 GCA_964444735.1 uncultured Bacteroides sp.
AAGGATGTTGACACCGGCTATTTTCCCCATCAAGGCTTCGGTGGCGGATAATACGGGCGACTTCTCAATCTCCTGCAGTTTCAGCACGCTGCTGGATCCTCCATCGTCCGTTTTGGAAACCATGGCGCCGTAGGCAAGCACCACGACTTCGTCCAGCATGACACCGGACCGGAGCCTGACATTAATCACGGCAGACTTGCCCGCCACCCTTTCCTGCTGTTCCATTCCGATGAAACTGAACACAAGCGTGTCTCCCGCCGAGACATTGGAAATCAGGTATTTCCCGTCCTGATCGGTTATCACGCCCTTCTTTGCCGCCTTGTTGAGCACTGTGGCCCCCGCCACCGCCTCGTTATTGTCATCGGTAACGACTCCGGTAACCGTATGCCCGTTCTGCGCCGACAGAGCTAATGCGGAAAAAAGAATCCCTGTAAGTGTAATTATTCTTTTCATATCACCTGCCTCATTTATTCCTTGTTAAAAATATATTCATAATAGAACCTGTCACCCTGCACAAACATGCCATACACGCGGATTCCCTTAATGTACAAAGTACCGCTGCGGACTCTTGAGGTAAGCGCGAGCATCATGTCGTTTCCCCGCACAGGGCGTGTCAGCGGTACGGTAATTGTCTCAACAACCATGTCATTGTTCTTGGCCAGCTCAAACTGTTCACTGTTGGCCACGAGACCGGATACAGTGCCGTCATTCGAGGAATAGAACATCACACCGGAGACTCCTTCCGGATTGGTATTATGAACCCTGAAACCGATGAATGACAGAGAGTCCACCCTAATCACGTATGACTTGTCAGGACACGCCAGCCTGAAATTCACATTTCTGGCATTCCCCTCATTGACGTTTGAGCCCCAGCCTGTCACTCCGATAAGATCCGGATCATTGCCAATAACGTCATCAGGACCCTGACTGATGCTATGAATCACAACCCCCACAGGCGCGACAGCCGAAGCCGTCATGCCCTCCTTGCAAAAGGCGGGCTCCAAAGATCCTCCCTTGAAAGTGTATTCCACGAGCAATTCATCGTCTCCGCCCTGCGATACGTAGCCGGGGTCGTAATGAATCCACGTCGCCGCCATTTGCGATCCGGTCAGTTTCGTCACCTCCATCCGCACTTCAGGCATTGCATCGGAAGGGTCAAGCGTGTTGCTCATATTCATGAAAATGACATTCCGTCCTATCGAGTCATAGCTGACCGTCCCTTTGTATTCAGGCCGGTCTGTCACCGTATCCTGACAAAACGCGACACTGTCGGCCGAAAACCGGATGTAGCCGCTGCATAAGGACGGGCTGGCCGCCGTCAGGTCATGATATTCACTGTAAAGCCGGTGAGTCCGCCATGTGCCGACCAGATTCTCAACAGTCACAGGAACCGCAGGCCCTGCCACCTGCTCCTTGTCAAACGCGAACGGAGTCTTTTCGTCTGCGCATCCGCCACAGAAAAGCGCTTCCGCCAGAACAGACAAGGCTAACAAGACTTTTTTATTCATACAAACATCGTTAAAAAATTTATTAAACATTATTATTCATCAAACACATGCATCGGACGGGACAGTTCCCTGGAAGGCTCAGAATCAAGGCGCGGCTCCGTCTAAAAGCCGGACAGCCCCAATCCGCACACGGGAACAGCTACCGCTTTCCGCGCCTTTACGCCAGTCTGCAAGCTGCCTTGCGAGCCTGTCGGCGATTTCCGGGAAAGCCTCTGCCCGGTTACGCGTCTCTCCGGGATCCTCCCTGAGATTGTAAAGCTCCCTTGTCCCGTTGTCATGAAACTCAATCAGTTTCCAATCGCCAGCACGGACCGAACTGCTCCATCGCCCGCCGGTTTTTCTCCCTTGCAGCCTGTAATACCAAAAGAGCGGATGCCCGCGGCTGCATTCACCGGTTCCGAGCAGTTCACCGGCGATGCTCACGCCATCCAGATCCGCCTCCTCAGGCAGGGGTGTCCCTGTCAACTGGCAAAGCGTGGGATAAAAATCACAATTGGTTGTCGGCAACTCCGATATTCTTCCGCCGCAAATCCGTCCCGGCTGATAAATGATCAGCGGTTCACGCGTGCCGCCTTCATAGAGCGATCCTTTGCCGCCCCGCAGCGGGCCGTTGACGGTCACGCTGACAGGCCCGCCGTTATCGCTTGTGAAAATTACAAGCGTATTTTTGTCAATTCCCAGTTCTTTCAGTTTTCCGACTATCATCCCCACACCCTCGTCAATCACTTTAAGCTGCGCGGCAAGATGCGGGTTGCACGGCTTTGCCATATAATCCGCAGGCCATTTCGCGTAAGGGTCGTTTTCAGGGTTGCCTTTTGAAGGCGCGCTATGGCCGCATCCGGGCTTGCCTCGGAAATGATCCACGAGTTCCGGCCGTCCATGCAGCATATTATGCACGGCATAGTGGCTCAGAAAGAGGAAGAACGGCCGGTGCGCGTTGCGTTCAATAAAACCAACCGCCTCACGGTTCATGCGGTCGACAAGAAACTCATTCTTTTCTCCGGTCACCGACCTGAGATGATGCCAAGGATAAAAATACGAACCGTTACCTATACTTGTCTCCTCTACCATGAGTGCCTCCTCGAATCCGTAATCGGCCGGTTTTCTCTCCACGGGAGCACCATTCGCCTTGTGTCCCGAGAGGTGAAGCTTTCCTATGATCCCGGTGTGATAGCCGTTTCCGCGCAATATTTCGGGCAACATGGTGAAACCGGCCGGATCAAGGTTTATCGAGGATCCGGGCTTGATGTAATCGGTGATCCCGGCCCGCAGCGGACAGCAGCCTGAAAGCAGACCTGCGCGCGACGGGGATGAAATAGGTGCTGAAGCATACGCGTTGGTGAACATGACACCACGTTTCGCCAGACTGTCCAGCACCGGCGTTTCGTTGAAAGTGTTGCCATAACAGCCCAGCTCGCCATACCCTAAGTCATCGGCCAGAATGATGACGACATTCGGTTTTCTCTCCGCCATATTCCCCGCAAGTATGTCCGGCGAATCCGCCAGTCCGGCCGCTACAAATGAAATATAAAGCAAGTCGCCTCTCATCATATTATCCATTTATAATCCTTTATTTTAATACAATGCGCAGCCACTCTACGGGATAATCGCTGTTTTCACCCTCCGCATCCTCTATGAAGGCGAACACGGGGCCCTCCTTGGCCTCGTCCTTGTAGTGGTGGCGCAGATGGGCGCGCAGTACCTCTCCCTTACGCGGAATGCCTCCCAGCAAGCTCCAGTCGACACCGAGACATACGGCAAATCCGGTGTCGGTATCGGAATCGTCATTGACCGTACCCGCGAGATCCCCCTTTACCTCACCGCTGCCGGCCAGCACCCATGAGGAGGCCTCCTCTTTGTAAACAAGCCATTTCCCCTGTACATTGACGACAATTTTATAGGTCTCAAACCTGTCTCTTGCAACCTCCCTGGCCAGAAGCAGTGAGGCGGCATCGGAATTTTCGGGAGTGAACGCCGCAAGCCTGCGGTCAAAGAGCCATGACGCAAAAACAAACGTGCTGTCTGTGTACCCGAAATCCGCAAACAGGGAAGCATCATATTCCTTGCCCAGAAACCAGCAGCCGTTGTCTTCACGGTTGAACCGCCTCACGGGTACCATGTCCAGTCCGCCTTTTTCAATCTCCTTGGAATAGTTCAGACGCCCGGTCATAACACGCACGCCGAAATGGCTTCGACCGTCATTCCCGTCATAGGGGAACGTTCCGGTTCCGATTACGCGGTTTCCGCCCACACAGGCTATTGACCCCCAATGTCCTGTAAACGGTGTGGTGGCGTACCTGAAGTCATCGGCATGCCGGTTCCCTATGAATACCCAAATGCCCTCACGGTTTTTGTAGACACCGTTTGAAAGTACCACCATTTCACCGGTAGGAAGCTTGGCAGAGTAGGGGCCGAAGCCTATGAAGTCTTTGTTCAATTGTTTTTTGAAAGGATACCCCGGGCCGCCCTCACGGCGGACGGACTGATCTGAACGCCAGTTGGATCCGGCATCCGTACGTACGACAACAGGGGTCTGATCCATCTTATACCTGCCGCTCCATACCTCCAAGGGGACGGCTATGCCGTAATTGCCGTCAAGCCATACGCCCGTAGGCATTCCATCGGCCGTGCAGCGTTCCTCAATGGTTCTTGAGACTATTTCCCCGTCAGCATAAGTACACGATTCCTTTCCCTGCCATGTAACACCATTGTCAAGCGAGCGTATCAAAACGGTGCACGGCTGTGACACGCCATTCAAAGTCTCGTGGCTGTCAGTGATATACATCTGTATCTCGCCCGATGGCAGCTGCAACATAGCCGGCTCCCAGCAACGGCCGGTGTAGATCCGGCGCGGTGCGGAGAATGTCCGCCCCTTATCCTCGCTGAACATAATCTCAATGCCGCAGTTCTCATTGGTGTTGGGAATATCATTATACCCATTCTTATATCTCCACTGGAAAGCCATCATGACGCGTCCGTCATGCAACTCGATAAAATCAGGATTGACAAAAACCACCTCGTCTTTTCCGGTTGAGGAGACCCCGTCATACCGTTTCCGGATCATCCGGGCATCGCTCCACGTTTTTCCTCCGTCTTCACTGCGGCGCACCAAAACATCCCAACCGTAATTGTCGTTCATAAAAGACATGAGAAGCGTGCCGTCAGACAACTCCTTGATACGGGGGTAATGCAACTCCGTTTCCGTATAGTGCTCATTGCTCACCCGCACGGAAGTCATTTCAAGGAAAGAGCCCCTGTCCCACGCGATGCGCACATCACGCCCTTCAGGACCGGTCTCTTCCGGCACACCGCCCCACGCACACAACACACCAGCGGCAGCCACTACCGATATCATAACCTTTTTCATCGCAATAAATTTAAGGCAGGTCCTATAACTCACATACCGTAAAGACCGGCGAACCCATTTTACCAATCCATACAGATTTATCCATTCGCATTGTAAACATACATTAATTTATCATTACCCCCCCCCGTTTTATTAACGATAATTAACTATTTAATGTCATGTTGCCAAAGAGGCATAACCTGACGCGAGCGCCGGCATACAGTAAAAAAGCAAGTAAAACGCGAACAATCAGCAAAAAAAACCATAACTTTGCCGCAGATTTCCGTATTTGTCTGAGGAATCAAAACATATCATACGATGGCAAACGACAATCTGAAAGAGGCGAAAGCCGCGAAGAACAACGGGTTCTACACCCGGTATCACGACATAGAACGGGAGACGAACGCCTGCCCGGAATATGACGAGAACATGTTCCGGGGCGGAAAGTTGCAAGGAGAGTACGGAAGTGAAACAATCAAAAAAAAACAGATATGCCGTGTAATAATGATGTTTCCATGAGCATAAATGATACAAGAATTATGCTTTGCCCGGGAGATTGCGCTCAAAAATTACAGAGTCTTCCCGATAATTCAGTAGATTTGATTGTGACTTCACCACCGTATGCCGACCAGCGAAAGAAAACCTATGGCGGAATCTCTGTGGGAGAGTATGTGCAATGGTTTCTGCCCATATCGAAAGAATTGTTGCGTGTTCTCAAACCGAGCGGCACTTTTATCTTGAATATTAAAGAGAAAGTGGTAAACGGGGAGCGCAGCACCTATGTCATGGAACTGATTCTTGAAATGAGGAAACAGGGGTGGCTTTGGACAGAAGAGTTCATCTGGCACAAGAAGAACTGCTATCCGGGAAAATGGCCCAACCGGTTTCGCGATGCATGGGAAAGGCTTTTACAGTTTAATAAAAGCAAACACTTCAATATGTATCAGGAGGCGGTAATGATACCTACCGGAGACTGGGCCAAGAACCGCCTGAAAAAATTAAGCGATACTGACAAGCGCAGAGACAATTCCAAAGTGCTTAGCGGATTCGGAAAAAACATTTCCAATTGGGTTGGCCGTAAAATGGCTTATCCAACTAATGTGCTGCATTTAGCGACAGAATGCGGCAATAAAAATCATAGCGCGGCATTTCCGGAAACCTTGCCTGAATGGTTCATTAAATTATTCACGAAGGAAGGCGATACGGTATTAGACCCGTTCATGGGAAGCGGTACGACTAACTTAATCGCATTAAAGTTAAAGCGCAACAGTATAGGCATTGAAATTCTTCCTGAATATATTCAGCAAGTTAAGGAAATATTAAAAAAAACATCAACAAATATATTCCATGAACAACGAACTAATACAGCAGGTAACT
>CAYUIJ010000101.1:0-6213 GCA_964444735.1 uncultured Bacteroides sp.
CCCCCCCCCCCCCCCCCCCCCCCCCCCCCCCCCCCCCCCCCCCCCCCCCCACGAGAAAGCTTCTTAAAATAGGATTTGGGAATGTCGGCATATTCGACAAGAAACATGAACGTACAATACTTCAGATAGAAGGCATTATTGTGGTGAAGGATTACGCAAGCATAGGGCACGGGTCCCGTATTTGCGTAGGCAAGGAGGGCGTGCTGACCATTGGCGGCAACTTTGTAAACACCGCCAAGGGCACGATTGTCTGCTATGACCGTATTGAATTTGGCGATGACGTGCTGACATCATGGGAAACACTGATTATGGACACCGATTTTCATGCCGTAGCAGACATTAAGAACGGAATGTCAAAGCCTTATATCCGGCCTGTCTGTATAGGGAATTCGGTATGGGTATGCAACCGCGCCATGATACTTAAGGGGACAAGGATAGCGGATGGCTGCATTGTCGGCGCAGGCGCCCTTGTGGCAGGAGACTTCACAAACCCTCACACGCTCCTTGCAGGCAATCCGGCCGCGGAACGCCGGCATGGTGTGACGAGAGACAAGATTCAGGGGTGATGATGTCGTGTCTTTCAATAGTACTGTTAAGCTGAATCAATATGAAAATATTAATAAAATATGACGGCAAGAAAATTGAGTATATGCAATGACAATTTCTTTTTCTACATAGGACTTCTGTTAATAACGTTCAACACATTTCCTTTCATGAATTATGGCATGGGTGCAAGTAAAGCGTTGTCTATATTGCCTTTCACCTTATATCTCATGTCAAGCATTGTGAAAGGCAGCCTGTTTATGAACAGAACTTTAATTAAGGATTTTTTTTATATAATATTACTGCTGGCAATCAGTTTTTCAATCAGTGTGACGGAATTTCATGATACTACCGGCAGTATGGCTGCTGTAAGCATGTGGATGGTATACATCATAGTATTTCTTTGTCTCGCCACCTTTATGTGCAGCGCAAATGAGAACGAAATCTATACGGCATTACATTGTGTCTATACGTCATTCAAAATTTCATTCTGGTTCGGCCTGGCTGAGGTTATATTCTTCTATATAGCTGATATTGAAGCAATTTCGCAATTCATACAACTTTTCGTGCGTGATGACATGTATTTAAGCAACGGGCGCTTACAGTTTAATTTTGGCGAACCCGGCGATGCGGGGCGTATATTAGTATGTTTGTTTATACCCTTAATTTATGCACTGCACCGTATGGGATACAAGTTCAAACTGAAAGACAAGGCTTTTATCGTATCACTGTTTCTTATGGAGGCTTTCTTCGCCGCTTCGGTTACGTTCTTCTGTTTAATAGCCGTATTTGTTTGCTCTCTTATAATTATAAAATATTGGAAAAAGAAAAAGACCCGTTTTTTTTTGATCGCATTGTTTGCAATAACCGGTGTATTCGTTGTATATGCAGTGAACAGCAATGAAATGTATCGTTTCGCCAACAACAACAATATCCGGATATTGAAACTCTTTACGAATGGCTATGATGCCTTTAAGAGTGATAATTCTTCCGGAGTACGTTTCGGACTGTGGAAGATTTCATGCGATATTTTCACATCACGTCCTGTATTCGGTACCGGGTGGGGAAATTTCGGCCAGTGCTTTCCTCATTTTTATATGTATCTTGACGAAATTCTGGCAAATAATGAGATGACCAATAAATTGGGAAATCTGACGCAGCAGACTTATTCCATCATTTCAACGGCCTTTGCCGAGGGCGGCTTAGTGGGCGTATTATGGCTGGTGACGTTGATCGCAAGATTACAATGGCGCAGCAAGTATGCCATGATATTTATACCTGTATTTCTTTTCAGTTTATTCCAGTCAATGTTTATTTATGAGCCGGCAACCATAACACAGTTTTTTATGCTGTCAGACAAGAAAATCAATAATATTTTAAATGGAAGCATAGATGCGACATGAATGACATAAAAATATCCATCATTACCGTCTGTTACAATGCGGCCGATAAAATTGAGCTTACATTGGATTCTGTAATAAACCAGACTTACAAAAACATCGAGTACATTGTAATAGACGGCGGTTCTACCGATGAGACCGGATCTGTCATTACCCGGTACAGCTCTTATATTGGTACATACGTTAGCGAAACAGATCATGGCATCTATGATGCTATGAACAAAGGAATACGGCTTGCCACAGGTGACTATATCAATTTTATGAATGCCGGTGATGTCTTTCACACCAATACAACCGTTGAAGAATTCGTCGGGAAAATAGACACACAATATGATATTATCTATGGTAGTGTTAATAAAATGCTCCGAGACTGTTATTATCTATATAAGCCATTCCCCATAGGACAAATGGCGAAAAAAATGATACTTCCTCATCAGGCTGCATTTATCAGGACTTCATTTCACAAAGCGCATCTTTTCGATACAAGTTATCGCTCCTCCGGAGATTATCACTTCTTTTATAATGCATACTATCGTTATGATGCCCGTTTCAAGGAGGTCGACATGGTAGTGTGTGACTATGAGGACTCTACAGGCATGTCAAAAGACAACTACAAGTGCGCGCGTATGGAAGACCTGCGCATATGGGGTAAAGAGCATCATTTTCCAACGCTTTTTAAAACTTATTGCTGGTTCTTCTATCGAGATATTAAAAACTTGCTAAAATACTTAGTTACAGCGGACATTCAACGGAAATTGCGTGACATGCAACTCGAAAAACAGGGATATAAGGTGATTTATAACAAGTAGGGTCTACTGAGAAAGTCATGGCTGTACAGAAGCTACTATCATTGGAGGGAAGTATATGATACCTAAGAAAATTCACTATTGTTGGCTGAGCAATGATGAGATACCACAGAAGTTGCAGCGATGTATGGCAAGCTGGGAGAAATATCTGCCTGAATATGAACAGGTGAGATGGGATTTGAAACGTTTCCCGCTTGACAAATCATTGTGGGTGCGGCAAGCATTTGAGGCCAAAAAGTATGCATTTGCCGCCGATTATATCCGTCTCTACGCGCTTGCTACGGAAGGGGGCATATATCTTGACACGGATGTCGAAGTGTTGAAACCGTTTGATGACCTTCTACATTTACCTTATTTCATTTGCAAGGAAAACGGTCCGCAGGGTATTGAAGCCGCTGTCATCGGGGCAGAAAAAGATTGTGGATGGGTAAAGAAGTGTCTTGCCCAATACGAAGGCGCGGCATTTGTCAACGAAAGAGGAGTGATGAAGACTGAGGTTCTGCCACGTGTCATCAAAACCGTCATTGGGCAAAATTTCACTATGCTGCCTATAGAAAACGTGTCAGAATTTGATTTTTGCGAAGAGAAAGTATGTTACTTGCCTTGCGACTATTTTAGTCCGAAAAATTACGCGACAAAAAAAATCTCCGTTACACAGAACACTTATTGCATACATCATTTCGCGGGTTCATGGCAACCGGTGTGGAGGCGTTTGTTGCTTAATCTGTGGATGCCGTTTAGCATCAAGTTCCCCAGACTTGCAAAAAGGATAAGGCATCTGGCAAAGGGAAAGTGTCTGTGTCAGAAAAAATGAATTCTTGGAATAACAAGGTTTTCTTACCAAAGGATTCAGGAATTGACACAGTTTGAATTACAGTCTTCTTCTTCAATGATGAAGAAATTAACAGAAAAACGATGAGACTCACAATAATTATACCAACATACAAACGTGAGCACGTGTTATGTAGTACGATTAATTCCGTGTTGCAAAACATAGAAAATTCATTGTTGTCGGAGAATGACGTAGAATTGTTAATAATAGATCAGACACGTGAGCATATCCCGGAGGTATCAGATTTTCTCATGGAAATATCGAAGCGTGACAACGTTCATTATATTTTGGAACCAATGCCTAATTTGCCCAATGCGCGCAACATAGGCATACAGCAATCATCAGGAGACATAATTCTGTTTCTGGATGATGACGTTGAATTGCACAATGGTTTTATAGATTTTCTTATAAATTGCTATGACAATCCTGTTGTAAGTTCCGTTGTAGGAGGAGTAACACTTGTGAACCAGTCGGGTGAAAACATATTGCTTCAAAATAATAATTGTTTAAAAAAAACGGCACGCGCATTTCTTGTCAATACGGTAGGGCATAGACGGGCTTTCTGTATATCTTCTTTAGGTTTTATTCTTAGTGAGACCGACAGTGAGCGTGAGGGATGGGTGGATGCCGGGCGTGGCTGTAATATGAGTTTCCGGCGTGCTGTATTCGATAAGATAAACCTGTTTGACACAAGCTATCGCGGCAATGCATTGCGTGAAGAAACAGACCTGTTCTGCCGTATGAAAAAAGCGGGCTTGCGTGTGTGGTACTGTCCTTCCATGCGTGTCAGTCATAAGATGTCTGATACAGGCGGCTGTCGCTATGAACAGTCAATGCAGTATTGGCGTACCTATTTTTTTAATCAATGTTATTTTTATCTCAAGAATTTTCGTTTTTCACTTTTTCGTATCCGCCTTATGCTTGCCTTTGATCTTTTGAAGTGTCATCATAATGGAGTTGGAATTTCAAATTTGATTGATAATGCGTATCATGAGGCAAAGACATTATTAAAAGGCGTTTGATGATATATCCCCTGCATTGCAAGGCAGTCTCTGTCTTGCAATAATCAAGTGGTGAATTTATGGTTACTTGTCAGCCGTTTGGATATTCCGGTTTACGCTTGTCAAGCTGACGGACAAGCCCGTCTGTGCGTGGATTCCGGAACATTAAAATATTATCGGTGCGTTCCGCTGTGGCGAATGACATTTCAAGCCCTGCTTTCTGCCCTGCCGGTATGAATGTTAAGGAGTAACGGAATAAGTATCATAATTTGTCAGCATTCAAAATCCGTGCTTTGCGCTTTTTGCCGGGAATATTGAAGAATCAGAAATCAATGATAGACCAAATGCGAATACTGCATATTTCAAAGTATTACTTCCCCTATATGGGAGGGGTAGAGAATATTTGTAAGTATCTTGTGGAAAGAATGCCGCAGCATGTAATAAGTGTGGTATGTTTCAATAGCCGGCGGAAGAATGCTGTGGATGAAGTGAACGGACATCGCGTGTATCGTGCCGGCACTTTCATAAATATTGCCCGCCAGGCACTGTCGTTTTCGTATAGGAGCGGACTGCAATGGGCTATTTTGGTGGAGAAACCAGACGTGATACACTTTCATTGGGCAAATCCTTTTCCGGCTGTTTTATTGAGAATGGTAATGCCGAAAGATGTAAAACTGGTATTGCACTGGCATATGGACATAGTGCGGCAGTGGTATCTGCATTGGGCTGTACAATTGTGGGAGAAGTGGATTATCAGAAGGGCTGATTGTATTGTAGTGACGAGCCCGCAGTATAGGGATGGGTCCGAGCCTTTGCAAAAAGTGAAGGAAAAAATACGTATAGTACCGAATGCAATTGATGAAAAGCTGTTGGAACTTCGGACAGGAGATAAGGAGCGTATTCAGGAAATAAGGGCGCTATATAATGGTAAGCCTGTTGTTTTCTTTATGGGCAGGCATACTAAATATAAAGGTTTGCCGCATTTGATAGAGGCGGATCGATATATGAAATCAGATTGTGTCATTGTTATAGGAGGTAACGGCCCTTTGACAAAGGGCTTGAAAGCATTGGTCAAGAAACGCAAGTCGGCACGTGTCCATTTTGTCGGCAGGTTGTCGGATGATGATTTGCGTTGTTATCTGTATGCGGCCAGTGTGTTTGCTTTTCCTTCCGTGACAAAGAATGAGGCTTTTGGCGTAGCATTGGCCGAGGCTATGTATTGTTATACTCCGGCTGTTACTTTTACAATTGAGGGGAGTGGCGTAAATTGGGTTAATCTTAATGGAGTCACTGGCATAGAAGTCTCGCAGAAGGGAAACTTAAATCAGGTATATGCGGAGGCATTAGATAAATTGGTTATGGATACAGATTTACAAAAAAAATATTCGATGGCCGCACACAAGCGTATCGCGGAAAATTTTTTGACAAGACATATGGTGGATGCCATGGAAAAAGTGTATCAAGAATTATGATGATAAAAAGAACGGCCAAACGTGGATGACTCCGTTTTTATTTTTATGTCTTTGTTTTTCCAAATCAAGGCACGCTATTAATATGTTTTTATGAAAGAATTCCTTATCTTTGTAAAAGGAACCAAGATTGTAAGAGGTAATGGAAAGGTATGTCCGTTT
>CAYUIJ010000102.1:0-6015 GCA_964444735.1 uncultured Bacteroides sp.
ATTTGTATCGGGAATTCTTGCAGCTTTACATCCTGGATGTTGATGTCAGAAACATCCATGGACAAACACAACGGTTTTGTATCGTGGAAGAACTATATCCGGTTTACCTGGATATCTTTTATCATTCTTCCTGTATCGAAATCCTCGTCTAAAAAGATATTTTCTTACTAATTCTTCCGGTCTGGTATTTTTACTGCGGATTTTAGTCATATTATAATGTCTCTGTTGTTTCGTTAACACATCCGCCATATCCTGAACCCCTCGTTATTCTTTAAGTAACAATTTTATAGTTCCAGTGCAAAACACTACATACTGATGACCATATAACATTAGTCTTTTTGCTGTTGCATCATTATCATATTCGTGAGCCTCTATTACACAGTAGGTTCCCTCTTCAAGTCCTGTTGTTTCTGAAGATAAAAAAAGAATTAGGTCGGTATTTGTTTCAACCTGATAAATTCCTTGTTCTACTGTACTCAGTTTCCCAGAGCAAATTCCCTGAAAGCATGATATACTGGCATTAACATCTTTTGAAACAACCACTGATGAAAAAGTCGTTTTTTTATTTATCGATTTCAGCTTGCCTGTTATCTCTACCGCCTTTATCGGATCCATCTCTTGCAATGTACCATAAGGATGTGTGCTTTTCCCTACATAGGAGATATGTTTCTTGTTGTCTATCCGCAGCCATTCGATATAGGGCAAGTTAGCTAAAATTGTTTCCGGCTGATTGCGACTTGTTCCGGATCCATTAAGCACCTTATCAACATGAACCGCTGGTTCTCTCTGCATAGCTTCCCATATTCGTTTCAATTCACTCATTGGACGGCTACGCAAACTACCATTTTTGGATTTGATAATCAAGCGTTCCTGATCGTCCTCAATATCCTCAATTGTTATTGAAGCTCCACGATTGATACTGTTCAATTCCAACCCAATCAATTTATGGACATCACGTTTGACATCTGAAAAATTCATACCTTGCCTCCCTGAATTAAAGGTGGAAAACGCAGCACACTGGCATCCTCATTTGATTCTTCTATAGCCGCAACATCATCCAGCCATTGTCTAAGAAATGATTCCGATTCAGGATCCTCTCCACCCACTTTCATAAAAGTTACCTTGTTTGGAAGGTCAATTCTGACTGATTGGGTATCATGCGTAACAATCGCATCCTTCAACGCAAGACCTGCTGCAAACCTTCTAATATCGGAAACAAAATCAAGAACTATGACTTTCTCCTTTCCCTCAGATATCCTTAAACCGCGACCAAGTTGTTGTATAAAAATCCTTCTGGAATGAGTAACTCTCTGAAACACAAGGATATTCACGTCTGGAACATCAATTCCCTCATTAAATATATCCACTACACATACAACATTAACTGTTCCGTCTGAAAAGTCGCTGAGAATCCTATTCCTTTTATACTGGGAAAGTTGTTCATATACATTCCCAGAATTGCCAGAATATATTGCTTCGGCTTTACAAAACCCAAGTGTGTTGATTTTATCACGCATAATGAGAGCGTGCTCTATCGTTCCACAAAATACTATTGCTCTCGGATTCGATTGCTCCTTCCATGCATCACGCAAGGTATAAACGACAGAATCATCCCATTGATTAATAAAAAGAGTCCTGTTAATCTGCTTGGGCGAAAAACTATGGTCCTGAATATTCCTCAAAGAATCCCAGTCAATATTGTCGGTGTACATTCTGTAATCAACATTGGCCAGAAAGCCTTTTTTTAAACCAGTTACCATATCAATAGTAACCCGAGGGTCTCCAAAATATTGTGTCAGATCCACTTCATCCGGTCTCCACGGCGTTGCCGTAAGGCCCAGTGCAAATGCCCCACCTTGCTTGCCTGCCCTAAGGGCTTCAAAAACTCTATCATACATACTTGACCCAACATGGTGACATTCATCAACGAGCAGAATTCCATATTCGGGAAGTTCCTTTCCGGATTCAATCCAACCCGAGACTGAATCCACACAGGCAAATACTATGTCAGCACTTTCGAGCATTTCTTGTCCTGGATGTTCATATGAGTTCCAAATCAATGTCTTTTCTGATGGCCTCAAAAATGGCCAGAATGCCCTTTCCAACTGATAGACCAAATCATTCATGTGAGCACATACCATCACTTTGCATGGACAGTTAGCACGGATACGCCTCACACTTTCTGCCGCCACAAAAGTTTTTCCAAGACCCGTTGCCATCACAACTAATGCTTTATTTCCGTCTCCTGCAAAATAACTGTTCACAATTTCGTTAATTGCTGGCAGCTGATATTCCCGTGGCGGTTTCGTATTATAAATTTTATCCGGCAAATGTTTTGTTCTGCTTATCAAAGTATTTGCATCCCATAATTGCAGGGGAATTTTTCGCGCAAGCATTGTGCTTTGGTATGATTTTACAGCAGCCTCAAAACCATTAGAAGATACAATCACCGGTATATCTGCTTTATATTCATAGACTGCATTTATAGTCTGCTCTGCGACATCTAATCCAACAGGTTTTTTCCAGTGTTTAGCTTGAAAAAGCCACTTTTTTCCGGCTTTATTGCCTGTGACATCAGCACCGTGATCTCCGGTCTGCCCAACAAGACGAACATTTTCATACCCCTCATATGTAAGCAATCGGCACAAATTTCTCTCAAATGCCTGCCAAGTCATTTCACTCATAATCTGGTACTGACTATCAAACATCATTCAACCATTTCCTTTCTTAGCAGTTCAATCGAAAGTCTTACACGTTGAAGCGTTGTAACGTCTGAATACTGGTTTTCTGCAAAAATAATCACATCCTGCAAGGAATTTTCATATTGACTGATTATTTTTTCCCTTGCCCGTGCAACATTTTCACTTCCAAGCAACTCTTCACCCCCACTGGCAAGCGAAATATTCCAGATTCCGCCATTAAAAAATGTATCCGGCAACTCATGGTACAAAGTCAAAAGGAAACTGTATGGAGCATAAAGTAAAAAATCTCCTGTTTCTTTCAACGTCCCAATCGTAGATAAATCAATTCCATGCTGAATAAGAGATGATGTCATTTGTTTTTTTTCTTCATCTGACAGCTCATCAAAATACAGGGAACCCTCATTATTCAAGAGATTTTTCAAATGACTTCGTAATTCATCCAGAAACTCATTGGCTTCTTTAAGAACTGAGTCCTTATTTAATTCCACAGTATCTTTCCAATTTGCCTCTAAAACACTCCACGTCAAATTTCCAAGGTTGTGTTCTGCATAGGCAGACAAATTGCGTTTTTCATCATAAAGATACATAGCTATTTCGCTTGCGATAAATTGTTCTTTTGATAAGCTGCACTTAGTAAAAAACGGATGAGACAAATCAATAAAAATTGTAATTTTGCCAATTTCTTTATTAATAATCAAGGGCAATGTCTCCTTTCCACCAGGCGGAACCATTGCTTTGTGAACGGAATATACATCTACTTGAACAGCATTACTCATGCTTCCGTCTGAAAGACGAACCTTTATCCCCTCACAGGATAGGGTATCAATCTTATCTGAATGTGACAGGAGTTCTTCTTTAGCCAAGGGATGGTTTGCTCCGCGAGGGCTTCCGCACTTTTTGCAGGTTTCATCTGTGGCAATGTTTTTTGTTCCGCATACTTTACACAGCCATGGATCCAAAACAACGGGGATCTGATTGGCTCCGCAGAATGGGCACGTAAGTGCAGACAGCGGAATTTTTTTACCACACATATTATTCACGCAAATTTTAGACTTAAGGATAGCACCACATACCATGCATTCCTCTGCCTCTTTAAGATTTTGCGCTCCGCACACCGGACACTCCGGAAGTTCCTCCGCTGGCGGTTGATCAGCTGACTCAACAAGCTTCCACCATTCACTATCGTCATAATATCCAGGAAGTTTTTGCTTAAATTTCTCATAGTATTCTTTTTCAATGTCCCTGCTGATTCGTTTAGCACTTCGGCTGTCAGCATCCCAGTAACCCATATACATATCACCACGGCCAAATGAACGGACGCGTCTGTATGCTTGGTATAATCTGTACATAGGAGAATTATTTTCAGAGGCCCCAGGCTGATTTGGCTGTAAAGAACTGTTGCCTCGAATAAACGACATTGCGCGTTGCCATTCGGCACTACTACGTTGAAAATCTTGCTTGAGAAAATCTACGGGAACGAAATCAAGATTAACTTCTCCGACAATCCGTCCATACTGTGAATCAATCGGGTAATCTTTTGTTACATGCTTAAATTCGTCTACATACTCAAAAAAAGCATTTTTTTCACCGATTCTTATCGCTCTCCCGTTTCGTATTAAATCAATCCCAAAGTCCGTGTCAGAATCAAACCGCTGGATGCCAATCCATCCTTGCACTCTTTCTTCAACCGTCCTGATTATTGTCGAACCGCACGAAGGACAGCATGTGTCATTTGAACTCAGTATTGCAGTGCAAGAGCCACATCTCCTTGTGCTTCCAATAATCTGGTCAAAACGCATCACTGCCGGGACATTACCCGTTTTTCTCACTACATATCGGCTGTCATCCCAGACACAATGTTCGTACGCTTCACACCGACCATCATTTATAATAATCTTAATTTCACCTTTTCGGAGAATTGTCGCATATCGGCGCCCAATTTCCTCACGTATTTTCGGAAGCCCATACTGGACAAGTTTCTGTACGAATCCGCTATTTGCATTTCCTTGTGGCCACCAGTCCCTTACTTCAATTATAGTTCCATGACTTTCAGGTTTAAAATACACATCTTCATTTGTTTTATCAATTTCCTCGGCATCGAGAGAATAGTTTTTTAAGTTATTGATCTTTTCAAGGTCAATAACTGTTTTAACATATGTTGACATATCTTCTCGGCTTGTCATAAATGTTGTAATATTCCCAAGCTTTCCGGTAGAAATATTGAATCCCATTCCAAACAAGCCCAATGTATCGTAAGGATTGTTACCTGAGAAACCCGCCTTAATTGCTTTTTCAGCATTTTCCGGCGACATCCCTGGTCCATTGTCTTGAACACGCAAAAGTCCTGTGTTTTCGGACAATTGCTTTCTTGATGGAAGTGTAATAATCACCATAGGATTATCTGTTTTAACTCCCTGTATTTTTGCACTATAAAATGAATCAATAGAGTTATCTATTAATTCGCATAATGCATCTAACGGCTGCATTGGAGTATGGGTCAAGGCAATAAGGACCTTTGGATCTGGCGTAAAATCAAATTTCATATCTTTTTCTCCTCATCAATCACAATATTCAAATAGTCTTTGACTGTCATCGCTATTCCTTCTGCCATTAAAAAGGGAACTCCGTTTCCAATAGTCTTGAAACAATCCGTGAGGGTCATCTCTGGTGGAAGTGTAAATTCCGGTGGCAAAGATTGCAAGGACATAGCTTCGGCTACAGACAATCTTCTTGCTTTATAAGGATGAAGATGTACTTCATTATTTCCATACGCTACAGTAGGTGAATATCTCCAGCGATGAATCCTCTTATAAGATTTTTTGCTTGTGTCTCCTTCCGAAATTTCGACCATTTTCTTGAATCCTGCCTTCGGTCTGAAATAACGATCCGCATCAGGATGTTTTTCCACATCATTCTTTTCAAACCAATATTGGACTGTTAATTCCTTTTCTATACCTTCGGGGCACTCAAGATAAGAGTCCTCACGAAATGGAGTTTTGTCTGGCCAAGGCTCTTCAAAGACATCTTTAACGGAATATTTCATATTTGATTCCCATGGAAACTGGAGTAAAATATAATCGGAAGTCCTGTACTTTGGCCTTACAAGTTCTTTTTGTACCCCGACAAGAAGAATTCTGTCCCGATCTTGTGGAACACCAAATTCAAGGGAATTTGTAAGCCTTTCAGTCAAACAATATCCTGCTTCTTTTAAAGCCGTTTTTAACTCTTCATAAAATTCTCTGTGCCTTGCGGTCTTCCATAATCCCTTGACATTTTCAAACAGGAAGAAATCAGGTTTCATTGATGTAAGCAA
>CAYUIJ010000103.1:0-5926 GCA_964444735.1 uncultured Bacteroides sp.
ATGACAAAGAACTCCGGCCGTGATGCTCGCAGCTCCATGACGGATGAGGTTGATGCCCGGCTGACAACCCGGTACGGGAAAATATGCGGCATGCCCCTTATAAACTATGCAACGACTCAATCCTCTTTCTCAAGCAAAGGCACACGGCACTGCACCAACTCAGTAAACAACTTGCGGCCAACGAAACGGGAATTCATATCCCAGAAGCCGGCTTCATATGGCGGCATTCTCATCTCTCAGGCCAATACCGAATGCAATGCATAGCCCCTCCGCTTCCGGCCTAACGGCAAGTCCGGCCAAGGCGGCAGTAACCAATAACCTGTAAGGCAAGATCCCGCTGTGCCCATGCAAGGAAACCCCTACCCCAGCCCAAATCCACATGTTCCCTGCAACAATGCATGAGACACCGGAAACCACCGGAATGAAACAAAACAAGGAAAGCCCTTATTCCTGCCGCCATCCGCTCCGGTCTATCACGATGCCTGTGCTTTCCTCCTCAGCCATGTATTTCTCCTGTCACAATGCAGTACAAGCTTTGTCACTTCGTCAACTTACTTATTCCGGTTGTAATTCATTCGCTGAAGGAAGTTCTTTCCATCCGGCACCAAAAGTATCATAAGCATCGGTTACCACTACAAAAGCATCTGGATCGGCCATCTTAATCGTCTTCTTCACTCCAAGAGCCTCCTTGTTACTTATTACTAAAAAAAGCATTTCTTCCTCTTTCCCGGTATACAGCCCGCTGCTTTTGATGCAAGTTGCCGTACGGTCAAGATCTTTCAGAATATATTCATGAAGTGCATGCATGTCCTTGCCGCTTATCACAAAAATCAGTTTGTCATTCTTGGCTCCGTTAATGATATAAGCAATCACGCGCGAAATAATAAAAATGGAAATAAGCGAATAAAGTGACAGATGCCATAAAGGCTGTGACACGCCATCGGCACTTCCTAAGCCAAAACCAATGACCACCAGCCCGAAACATACTACTGTTCCGTCCACCAGCAGAATGGCATTTGAGAAACGGATGTGACAATATTTTTGCAACAGCATACCCACAATATCACTTCCTCCGGTAGTAGCCTGATTACGTATGACAATACCTGTACCCACACCAATAACGGCAGCACCAATTATACTAGTCAGCATCAGATGGCCAGTCATGTTCATGGTTCCACCCAACAGCAATTCGGGGTCAAGACTTTCAAGAGCCTCTTGGGTGGGATATACCAACTTAGACAATACATTCATTATAAGCGGAGTGATAAGAGCCGCAGCAATTGTACGCGTTCCAAGCTTAGCACCAAGCAGCACTACCGAAAGAATAAGCAGCGGAATATCAAACATATATCCGAAAGTACCTACCTGAATAGAAGGAAATAGATTGTGAAGCACAATACTGGCTCCGTATACTCCACCGGGAACGATATTATAAGGATTTATAAAAAACACAAAACCAGCGGCAAGAATAGTACATCCTAACAGGATGTTTAACCATGCATATAATGTTTTCTTCATGATGCTAAATATTTATGCATCAAATATACAAACAATTTTTCTCTCATCTGCAAAATGACAGATATTTTCCTATCCATTATCTATAAATATTCATCCCTTGAAAATGACATTCCAGCGAGATGTTGTCCGGAAACGACATTCGCGGATTTTTTCAATACGGTTCAGACGAAACTCTCTCATGGCCTTTTTGAAACCGTATGCAGCAGCTACAGGAAGTACGTATACGGCATTTCCAAACGCTCCTTTATAAAAGCCGCGCACTAAACAATATAATCCGCTGATGGCACAGCCGGTAAAATCCCGCTCAGGAAGAGTGCGCTGGCCGGAACCGCCAATGATGAACCCAGTGACGTTATGCGGACGGAGCATTCCATGCACCGTCCGTTCAACAGATTCATTGCCCATATACTTGCTGCCATTGCCGCTTGCTGTTTCTTTGAGAGAAGATACCCGTCATTGACACCTGCCTCATTAATGACGGGCGGTTGAATATATTTTGAGCCATATCGGAATCACGTTAGATTATAAACCGCCTCAATGAATAAACGATATTCTTTCTAATGTGTCTCCTTTTTTGTCTTTGATATAAATATAATATACTCCAGATCTTAGAGATTCAATTTTTAGTATTCTGGTATAGGATGTTTGATAGACACTACGTCCGAACAAGTCAGTTATGATAATTTGGATTCCGTCTTTATGATAAGGTATAGTCATATAAGCTTCTTTGGCTGGCAAGGAATCGGCCTTTTTGTTTTGGGATTCGTAGGGAACAGAAATACTTTCATAACCGTAACAATCAACAGCTGTAACGGTAAAATTTAAGCCTTGGGCTTCTTTGGCTGGAATGGCGTACTGGTTATCACTGATATACGTAGCTTTTATATTTTTCGGATTATTGGTATCAATGTTTTTATCTTTCGATGCATAAATGTTGTATCTGAGAGCTGGTACATTGAGAGTTCCTTGCAAACTATTGTCTGTTGCCGCATTCCAGGTAATGATAAGACTGTCATTTCTTGTTACTGTCTGTATGTTGGATGGAGGTGTTGGTGGTATGCTATCCATCCACTTCATAGGTTGTATAAGAGAGGGATAAATATATGTTCTGTTTTTAAGTTCGTCAAATATGCCTTGTATATTATTCAATAAAAAACGTGCCCGAAAATATGCTTGTCCTTCCATGAAAGCACATCGGGTAAAATATATTTGCTGTTTGGCATTCTGTAAGGTCCAGTTTCCTTCTTTAGGATCCAGAAAATAAATGCCCAATCCAGGTACAACAGTCCTTCCATTGCTGTTTTCTTGCCAGTCAAGTGCAAAAGGATAAAAGTTTTCTTCCATGTAATACAGCATTGGAAATATAACATCCTGTATTCCTTCTTTTAGCCATTCTTGAGCTTCCTGATATACAGTGTTGTAAGCGTTCCATCCTTTTGACGTGTAACGTGTCAAGTCGTTATATTTTCCCAAAGGAGAACTGCCGACTTTTACCCATGGCTTGTGTTGCTTTACAGTTTTGTAGACTTCTCTTATAATGCTTGTAATATTATCCCGTCTCCATTGTGCCAATGATTTTCCCTTTCCGTATTTACGAAAAGAATGTTGATCGGGAAAACGTTTAGACCGATCAGGATACCTTATATAATCCAGATTAATTCCATCAATGTCATAATTCAAAACTATTTCTTCAACAATAGAACTTAAATATTTCTTTGTTTCAGGATGTCCGGGATCAAGAAACCAATATCTGTTATAATGAACGCACATTTCGCGGTGTTGTCTGGTAATGGAGCTTTTACCCATCTCTTTGATAATTCTGTCGCTGCCTATAGGTATGGCAACTATCCATGCATGAATTTCCATACCTCTTTTATGACATTCTTTAATAGCAAAAGCCAAAGGATCATAGCCTGGGTCTTTTCCTGTTTTACCTGTCATTTCTTTAGAAAATACTTCTATTTTTGATGGGTATATTACATCATTACGCAAACGTGTCTGTAATAAGATGGTATTAAAATTTGCTTTTTTAAATTCATCCAATTGTCTGCACAATTCTTCTTTTTGCCTTTTTATCCCTTCTGGCCCTATTGCCTTGTTACGTGGCCAATCCATGCCGTTTAATGTTGTAATCCATACGGCACGTGTCTCGAATTTCGGTGAAGACGATACGATGCCTGACAAGGAAAACGTTGTATTTTGTGCTGTTATATGATTGACAAATGGAAGTAGAATGATAAAAAATGTAATTTCCCAGGTATAAGAACGGGTGATGTTTGTTGTCATAATACGTCTTCTGTGTGTTTATCTCTCGCAAAGATATATTATTTTGACAAATGAATGGCTGGAATATCAATATAAAGATGAGTCAACTCTTAATCCCGAAATTATGCATTTTTTGTATATTACAAAATATATAATTATTTCAAATTAAGTATTTGAAGCCGCTTATTTTCTTTACTTTTATGCCTACGAAGCCAGGATGTTCTTTGGAAATAAAGAAAGACCATACTATCTGTCAGACATATACGTTTGAGTTAGTTTCCTTTCTTACCGTCCTTCCCTCCCTCTTTTAATGTCCGTTTCACCTCTCGTGGACTTACTTTTCCGCAAAGGTATCCGGCCGTTCCAATCCTGCTAATGCCGGCGTACCGCCGCGAGTGTTCTGCAAAAATCTTCCTTTCCGCTGTCGATCGTATTTTTCCGTATCGGACTTGTCAGGTTGTTCCTGCCACCTTCAAGGGGCAGAAAATAATCCCTGCGGTCGCAAACAGACCGAACAGAGGGAACAAAACAAAAAAGGTTAATTTTACGAGTTACAACAAATTGAAATCATTGGTAGCGAACGCGGAGCCGTGAAAACGGCAATAAAAATTCACGAGAAAGACAGGACAGCCACAGCGGACGAGAAAGAGATACTGACCCGATACTCCGGTTTCGGAGGCATTAAAGACGTGCTAAACATCGGAATGGAAAAGTCCATACCCGGACGAACTGGCTGTGCCGATGAACAAGGAAGCATTGGAAAACCTCACAGGAGAAGGCGGTGGAGGAAACGAAAGCAGATGAAGCAATAATGAAAACGAAAAAGGACAAACTAAAAATCAAAAGGAAAAAGAAGATGAAGGACAACAAGCAGAATATTGCCGACCTTATCGGGACGTTGGCGGAAGACATCGAGGAAATCAAGAAGAATCTGGACGCAAAGGACAGATCGGACAAAAACGGGGCATTGGAAAGTCTGGCGGTGAGGCTGGGACCAGTTATACGTTTCTTCAATGGAAACACACCGGAAAACATCAGTGGAATTTTCGGGATCCAAGAAGCCATTAAGGACTACAAGAAACCATTGGACGATGAAATGATAACAAGTTTACAATTATATAGCGAAGCCAATGACAAGGATATGCACAAGCATGGCGTTCTCACTATCAAGGAACAGCTCAGCAAGATACTGGAAATACTGACAATCTACGTTGAGAATGACAGGCAGGTCTCAGAAAAGGATCGGCAAAAGCATGGCTTCATACCGGGACTGTGGCAGGCAATCCGCCCGGGCAAGGCTACAAATGCAATAAGGCTGTTATGGAGCAAAGTTCCCGATGGCTGGCATAAGAACCCTTACGCATGGGCCTGCACTGATTGTACATTCGTGTTTTTTATCCCATTTGCCGTCAGTTGGGTACAATGGCATGAGTACCGGGAGGAAAAACAGACGGTTGAGAACGGTTGCATACAAGCACCAAGTCACTTCGGTCATGCTGAACGAATTGTACCTGGAACCGGTAATAACCGCAGGAGCATACGAAAAGTTGGCAGAAACGGTCAGTGTGGATTCCACGCCGGCCATCCTCAACCGACAGGTCAAGACAGTGAGAGAAACAGAGAATAAATCCAAACGAAAAAAATAAAGTGAATGGCATCCATCAAAGTAAAATACCGTCCTTCCACCGCAAGCGGCAAGGAGGGCAGCATATATTATCAGGTAATCCACGGGCGCATAGTCCGCCAAGTCAAGACGGACTACCACATATTTGACACGGAATGGGACAAGAGAACTTCCTCTCTGAAAATCCTGCCCGAAATCAGCGAAAACAGGAAACGGTACCTCCGTGAAGTGGCGGAACATATCGACTGGGACACCAGACGGTTGAAAGCCATAGTCGCCCAATACGACAGACAAGGAGGAATTTATTCTGCTGACAGCATCGTTGAGAAATTTAACGGGCCGACGGGCGAACAATCGCTCTTCCGATTCATGAAGGGCATCATAGGACAGTTGAAGCAGCTTGGCAAAGTCCGCACATCAGAAACCTATACGGCGGCATTGGCCAGTTTTATGAAGTTCTGCGAGGGGCAGGACATACTCTTGTACGAAATGGACGGCAGTACCATGATGCTTTACGAA
>CAYUIJ010000104.1:0-5827 GCA_964444735.1 uncultured Bacteroides sp.
CAGGCGGCAAGGCTATCGCTGAATTGTATCAAACTCTGCACTTTGATTTCGATGTATATAAGCTTCACTTTACCAAGGTAGGTCTCCTGTAAAAGTTTTAATGCATCGAGGTTATCTCCCTCAATGTAGATGTTCTCTGTATCAATGCTGCCGGGCGTGCCGTCACGACCGACAGACTTCTCCCGCACAAGCCTCAGGGTTTTGGTAATGGGCTGGTTCGCAAGAACTACAGCCTTCTTCTTGTCCGGCCATGTGAATTGATACCGCTCCTGAGATCCCTCTACCACAGAGGCAGAAATCTCCTGACGCAGCACATTCGCGTCGATGGCACGGACGACTTCGCCATTTTCGTTTTTCACCTCTGTCATAGCGTTTGGAAACAGAGAAGCGAGCTTTTTGAAATTCTCCTCCGCAAGGTCGGGTGTGTGCATTTTAAGCTTGTCCATCGTCTTCTTCCTCCAATTCTTTCGGCCTGAGACCAATTATAAAATCGGTTAGCAGGATTGCGTTAAGTGATGCTTTTTTATTAGGGTACTTATTGTATTTGCCATGTGAAACACCATTTCGGTTTGGTACGCCATCAATCACATCCGCTTTGGTATTAACTTGACTGACAATAAAATTCTCATAATAGTCGGAGAATATTGGAGCATAGTCATTCTCCTGAACAAGCTTAACAAAATCTTCCTTTGTCTTCGTACAATTCCGTCGTCCCATAACATTAGTTTTATAATGAATAAGTCCCTCCCACATAGTTGATAAACATGTAATTGTAAGAATATATTCACCTCGCAAATGAGCCTCGATTGCCTGACAAAGCATTCTTTTCATATACGGTTCTAAGTCAGAATTACGCCAAGTCCTCTTTATTCCTTTAATGACCGTTGGAGTGTAATAAGATAGAATTGCCTTATCAACTCGGTTTTTCCTCCTTTTGCTGTTTCCACGGCTTGTTGCTATGATTTCATTGATCTCCCTAAATAAACTCAAACTTGCCATGGCACCGGCATAGGGAAACCATTCACAATCATACATAGCTTGCAAATAAGCTCTATGTAACTCCTCACGTCTTTTTCTGATTGAATCAAGAGCAGCAATGTTAAGGCTTTCGATTACTTGCCTCAACGGCGAATAGTCAAATGTACTGATCCATTCAACAAACGGCGGTGAAATATTCTTTATTGTTTCGCACAACACGGCAGAAGCATTTAATATTGATTGCGAAATATTTCTAAGTGCAGAAGTATCTAATGCTTGATTTAGTGCTCACAATGAAGATGTAAGCGCAGAATTAAGTTGATAACCTGAAAACACTTCAGACATCCTCATTACTGGAATCTGTATCTGCTTTGCAATCTCCACAGCTGGGAGATAAAAATCCATTTTGGGCAGACTTAACTTGACTGTCTCAGCAAAATTTTGAATAATCTCTTGCTGACGCAACACCGGCTGGATGCTTTCCGTAATCCTAGAAATTGCCTCAAGATTTTTTAACACCGATTGCGGAAGCGGATCTGGAAAGTTTGGGTTCTTTTCTATCATTTCACTCATTGTAATTCCCTCAGTTGTTTCTTCATTTCATTCATTCGTTGCACCAAATCAAATTTCTTCTTTGGTTGCTGCTCTTTCCATGCAGCCGTCTCCAATTTTTCAATTTGTTTCTCTAACTTGACAATCTGTTCCTGCAAAGCAAGCCGGTCATCAATTGAAAGCCCGTATGTCGCGCTTGCTCGCTCCTCGCAAAGGGCAATGCATTCAATCAGGTGTTCCCATATTTCATCGAGAGAGAAGCCTTCGGCTTTCAACTCAATGTCACCCTCGTTCATCCAAGGAGAGCGATATAGCTTGCTGTGGTAAATCGCAAGCTGGCGCCTGTCGTTATAGCAGAGATAAAATATCAGCTTGTGTGGATTCTGTCGCGCAATCGCTTCAATAATCTTTGCATCAAATTCCTGCTTTTTAAGGGTTACCGACAGTAGAAGGATTTCCTTGATCTCCGCGCTGTTCGTTAGGTTCAAGTTCTCTTTTGTCAGGCTGTTTTCCACATATATGCGATCCACATCGGATACAAATTTTTCTTTCAATGGAACATTCAATGGAAGTCTTTTATAAAAAGCTTCCTTCGGAATTCGTCTGTGAACAAGTGTGATTTGAGGGAAATCAATCATTTCAAATCACTACCATAAAGCAAATAAGTTCAAAGTCACTAAGGCCAGAAAAACCACCTGACAGGAAAGAGGTTTGTCCACTAGAGAAGAAACTTTCAATGTCTTCCTCATCCTTTGCTTCAATGATAGAGCAAATAGCATCCTCCAGTAGTTTTGAAACCTTGCTCATGTTTCGCCCCTCGTTCGTGGCTTTGTTGAATTGGTTGCAGCTTTCCTTATCCGGCATCGATTTACCTTTGGACAAATGCCGCATGATGTCAAGCGTGTCTTTCGGTTGAAGATGATTTGTTATAATTTCGCCGTCCATACCTACATACACCATATAGAACGGGTGCAGGCGATTTCGATTTTCAATATTGATGTGCTCGTTTACATTTTTCAGTACGAATATCACACCGGGCTTCTCACCTCTCACTACCGTATGAATGCCGAATGGCATATGGTCAATGTCACCGTGTACCTTCATGTATGCGAGCAGATCCATGCGGAACTCGTTAAGTCCCAAGTCCATGATGAAAATGCCGGAAGACATATCTTCAAGATCAACAACTTCCTCCTGAAGCTTCTTCAGTTGTGTGCGCCTGTATTCCAAATCGCCCTTTTCCTCCTGATTGATGAGATCATCATCGCCGGTGGAGGTCATAACAGATATGCGCATTCTTGTTTCAACACGCGCTTTCAAATTTATATACTCGTCCAAGTCGAGATCTGGCCAAAAATTAACAAGCTGTATCACATCGTTTTGACTTCCTATACGATCAATCCTGCCGAATCGCTGAATAATGCGAACGGGATTCCAGTGAATATCATAATTGATACAAAAGTCGCAGTCCTGCAAGTTCTGACCTTCGGAAATACAGTCGGTTGCAATCAGAATATCTATGTCTGCCGTATCCTTCGGATAGAGCACATCTCTATCCTTGGATTTTGGAGAGAAGCACGCAAGAACATGATTCATATCCGCCTTGAACCCCGGTATCGTAGTTCTTCCATCTACTGAGCCGGTAACCAGAGCCGTGTTAAGACACAACTCCCGGTGCATCCTTTCAGCAATGTTATCGTAGAGATATTCCGCTGTGTCGGAAAACGCAGTGAAGATCAGTATCTTCCTGTTTCCTTCATTTATAGGCTTTGAAATCTTTTCTCTAATTACACGAATCAGTTCGTTCAGCTTGAAATCATGCTCCGGCGTAATGTCCTCGATCATCACCATAAGCAGCTGGAGCGTTTCTATATCCTCATCGATATCGCGTTTCCATGAGATATAGTCCATATCCTGAAGGTCAATCTTTACTTTCTTTCCAACACTAAAGAAATCAGTATTCTGATCGTCCTCATCAAAATCTGTAGCCGCACCGGACAGATCGCGCATCTCTTCCAGACTAGGAGTGCCGCCAGATATAAAATTTTCGATGGCCTGCGAAGTCTCGTAAAGATAATTGTAGATTCTTTGCACAGTCAGCAGGAAGGAATGGACGGAACTCTCCATTCGTTTCAAAAGGTTGATACTCATCAGACGCTGAATACCAATCTCGCGGCCCTTCCTGAAGTTCTCAGTCTCTTTCTCATCAAGATACTTGTGCAGCTTGCTGGCATGGATATAAATCGTCGGCGTATAAATGGTCAGCTGTAATTTTGAAAGGCATTCGTATATTTCCCTGTAATTGATGGCATTCTTTAGGTCAGTCAGCTTTGGCCGCAGAGAAACGGGTTTCAGTCTTTCTGGGAACGAGCCAATATCTGACACATCATAAAACTGCTGTATATGCTTTCTGGAACGGGCAATGGTTACACTGTCGAGGACTTCAAAGAAATCGAAATCCAAACGGGAGAGCAAATTCTCAGTGGTACGTTCCGCTTCCGGCAGTTTGCACCATGCGTTGTAAACCCCCTGGGCCTTTCGGAAGATGGTGTCAATGTCGGATTTTGTATTCAGTTTTTCATTGAAATCAGATGGGTCGCCCTCATAGGCAAGTGCCAGCTGGTTACGCAAATCGTAAAACCGATTATTGACCGGCGTAGCGGAAAGCATCAGCACTTTTGTTTTCACACCGGGTTTAATGATGCGGTTCATCAGTCGCATATAGCGGTTTTCTTTTTCTCCGCCGCGGCTGTTTGTGCCATTGCCGTTCCGAAAGTTGTGACTTTCGTCTATGACGACAAGATCATAATTTCCCCAGTTGATGCGGTCAATTGGTAGTCCAATCACGGTATTCCCGCTGTCACGGGAAAGATCCGTATGGTAAAGGATGTCATAGCGCAAGCGATCTTTCGCAAGGGGATTGTTGATCAGATTGCCGCGATAAGTCATCCAGTTTTCGCTGAGTTTTTTCGGGCAAAGGACAAGTACATTCTTGTTTCGCCCTTCATAATATTTTATAACGGCAAGAGCCGTAAATGTCTTACCAAGCCCAACGCTGTCAGCGAGGATACATCCGTTATACTGTTCCAGTTTATTGATAATTGCAAGAGCCGCATCCTTTTGAAAATTAAACAGCTTGTTCCAAATAATGCTGTTCTTAAAGCCGGTTGCCTCATTAGGCAGAACATCCTCAGAAATGTCTTCCAAAAATTCATTGAAGATGTTATAAAGCGTCATGAAATAAATCAGTTCCGGAGAATTCTCTTGATAGACCGTGGAGATCATGTCAATCACTTCCTCGGTCACATCTTTCAGCTTTTCGTCATTACTCCATACGACATCAAACATACGAAGAAACTCGTAACTTGCCGGATTCTCAAAGCGGGTCACCATATTCGTGATGTTATTTCCACGTTCGCAGCCGAGATCAACGGTTGTAAAACTGTTCATTGGAGAATAGGTATATGTTTCATTCCCATCCGTTACAAGCATAAAATTATTCATGCCGTCCCGCGTTGTGTTAGACTTGAACCGAACCTTGCGACGCACCCATTCGGCACACTCTTTGGCAACTGCCTTTTGTTTCAGTTCGTTGCGGAGACGGATTTCAAATTCAGTCCCATAAAGGCTTTTCTCCCTTTTTAATCGAGGGATATAAAATTCGCGGCGCTCTTTCGGTGTTTTCTCAGAAACAAAAGTGGGGGAGGTGAAAATAAAGCGCAACTCAGCACAATCTTCAAGCTGGTGTTTAAGTTCTTGGTATGCATATATCGAAAAGCAAGCTGCCGCTATGGATATTTTGCTTCCTGCCCGTATCACTTTTGTGAGATCATCTTTTACTACCTTCGTGGTGTTATTGAATATTTCCATCGGAGACGTCTTCCCTTTTTTCTTATATTCCATCGTCCTCAAAGACTTCCATCAGATCACCGATATCGCAATGAAAGAGCCCGCAAAGTCGAATCATGTTGTCCATGGCGATTGGTTCGTTCCTGCTCATCTTGCAGAGCGTATAAGGAGAAATACCCGCAGCTTGGGAGAGATCATGTTTTTTAAGTTTGTTTTGCTTCATGAGTGTCTAAAGTTTTTCATAACTAATCCGCATATGTTTCTCCAAATTTTCTCTGGCAACGAATCATTTGTCTTATTTAATGGATACAATGAACCTATTTGTTGATATTATATCATATTTAGCCTCAAAAATCAATCGAGAAATAAACGATGAGTCGCTTTAAAAAAATTGGCTGAAGTGAAAAGTTTATTTCCACTTTGAACGGGTCAAAGTAGATTTTAGTCT
>CAYUIJ010000105.1:0-5535 GCA_964444735.1 uncultured Bacteroides sp.
GATTCAGGCCTTATCTGTCTGTTATCCGGTATTTTGCTTCCCGTATTATTTTCTTTGACCCAATTGTCCGTCAAGATAGTATATTGCGGTATCTCCCATTTTGCGAATGCGCTCAACAATATTTTGCGCGGTAGCCTCTTCTTCCACTTGTTCGCGTACGAATGACCAGAGGAAGTCTTGCGTAGCTTTGTCTTTCTCGGCTGAGGCCACATCGACAAGGTTGTCGATTAATTGAGATACATGGCATTCGTGCTGATATACGTGTTCAAATACCTCCAGCGGACTTCCCCAGCCCGTAGGCACGACATCTATTTTGTCTACAATTACTTTTCCGCCACGTTTGATAACATAGTCGGCCATTGTATATGCGTGTTCCAATTCTTCTTGAGATTGCAGTTTCATCCAGTGGGCAAAGCCGTCGAAGCCTTCGGCTTTTAAATAGAAACTCATTGACATGTAAAGATTGGCAGACCACATTTCTGCAATAATTTGCGCTTTAATAGCATTCTGAAGTTTTTCGCTAATCATAATGGTTATAGTGTTTAATTAAGTGAATATTCTAAAAAGGCACAAGCAAAATATGTACCAAAAGGAAACGCAATCTGCTTCTATCTCTTTTTAATAAGATTTATTAGCAGTAAACTGCGCCTGGTTATGTGTATACTGTCTCTTTGGCAGGTATGGCAGTGTTGTTTATTTGTTTAATTTCCAAGTGGTACCTTCTTTGGTGTCTTTGATTTCAAATCCCAAAGCCGTGAGATCGTTGCGGATTTTGTCACTCATAGCCCAGTCTTTGTTGGCTTTGGCTGCCGTGCGCTGTTCAAGCAGCATGTCTACAACCTTTCCGTAGGCTTGTTCGCGGGCATTGTCCGAATCTCTTTCCTCTTTCATTCCAAGAAGGCCAAACAGGAAAAGCCGGAATACGCTCTTGAGCTCTTCGAGATCTTCTTTGATGATGGTTGCCTTTTTGTCATATACCGTGTTGATTGCCTTGCAGGTATTAAACAAGTGGGCAATAACGAGGGGAGTGTTGAGATCATCGTTCATGGCATCGTGACATTTCTGGCGTAGGCCGGTGATGTCTACGGTTGTTGTTCCTGCCGGTCGTATGCGTTCCAGATTGTTATATGCTTCCGTCATTCGTTGCATTCCCTTTTCGGCAGTCTGCAGAGCCTCGTTGCTGAAATCAATGGTGCTGCGGTAATGGGCCTGAAGGATGAAGAAGCGTATGGTCATAGGGCTGTATGGCTGTGTTAGCAGGGGATGCGTACCGTTAAAGAATTCGTCAAGTGTGATGAAGTTTCCCAGGCTCTTGCTCATTTTGGTACCGTTGATGGTCACCATGTTGTTGTGCATCCAATAACGCACCATATCATCACCCTGTGATGCCGCACTTTGTGCTATTTCACACTCGTGATGTGGAAATACAAGATCCATGCCTCCGCCGTGAATGTCAAAGTGAGAGCCCAGATATTTGCGCCCCATAGCGGTACATTCGCAGTGCCATCCGGGAAATCCGTCGCTCCACGGACTGGGCCAGCGCATGATATGTTCCGGCTGTGCGCGCTTCCACAAGGCGAAGTCGGCCGGATTATGTTTTTCTTCCTGGCCGTCGAGTTCACGCGTTGTGTTCAGCACATCATCAAGATTGCGGCCCGATAGCTTGCCATAGTGATGGCTCTTGTTATATTTTGGCACGTCAAAGTATACAGATCCGTGGCTTTCGTATGCATACCCGCTTTTCAGAATTTCCTTTACAAGTTCAATCTGTTCGATGATATGCCCCGAAGCGGCCGGCTCTATGCTGGGCGGAAGCACGTTAAGCAATTCCATTGCCTTGTGGTATCTGTTAGCATAATATTGGGCCACTTCCATTGGCTCAAGTTGCTCCAGACGCGCTTTCTTTGCAATCTTGTCCTCACCTTCATCGGCATCATGCTCCAAATGGCCCACATCGGTGATGTTACGTACATAACGCACTTTATATCCTAAATGTCTGAGATAGCGGAATACAATATCGAAAGTGACTGCCGACCGGGCATGTCCCAAGTGACCGTCACCATAGACGGTAGGGCCGCATACATACATCCCCACATTAGGGGCGTGCAATGGGACGAACTCCTCTTTTTTACGGGACAATGTATTGTAGATAAAAAGTCTTTGTTCCATAAGCCTGAATTTTCGTATATGCAAAGATAGTGAAGTAATGTGTTATAATAAACAGAAACTTGGTGTAAAGTTGCTGTTTGTTTTGGCTGTAGCTGATTATTGCGCGGCAGCGTCAGCCGGCAAGCGCAAAATTGCGGAATCAGATTGGAGGGCTCCTCTTCGGGCGTAGAGAAGTCCGGTTTTTCATGGAACCGGGTTTTTTTCTTTCGGAATGTATTTATGGGCCGTAGTTGGCTGTCAAATGGAAAAGTATCGAAAAAAACACTGGATATACTTGCTGTTTAAAATAAAATATCTACCTTTGCGGCAGGGTAAGTCCTATACGGCCAGCTCCCTTCGAATCCTCCAGGGCTTGATCGCAGCAAAGGTAGTGGGTTGTAGCGGCGCGATATAGCAAGCTTACCCTCCTTTCTCTTTAGGTTGGCCGGAACACGTGGCTTGATAAGCCGTTCCCTGTCATGCGGAAGCTGTTTCCGTACTGTTCCCGTCCGTATCCGGGATGATGAAATAACCGGATGTCCTTTTGGAAGAATACAATGACAACCGTTACTTTCCACAATCCCTGCCGGCTTGTTTCAGAAAAAGATACATTTTATCAGTTATCCCTCCCCGTCAGGTCCTTACGCGTTGATCCTCCGTCAACTCAATTTATTCCGATGAAATCCGCTGCCGGTCTCTCCATTAAAGTACTCTCTATGGAGTCAGACCATACCTGTCACTTTTATTGGGATAATTTGAAATCGCTGCAAGAGCTCCTGATATCGGCAGGAAAATTCAAATGCCGGTTAAGGAAACCATGACTTGGTTCCTTTCTTTTGTCTTTTTGAGAATAAACAACCGGCCGGTCCCGTATTGTTTAATTGTAAATGCGGACATTGACTACTTTCCCGTCATGAATTTCCACATAACGGTTGTCTGAGTAGCTCCATGTCTCAAATATCTTGTCTTTCCTTTTTATTTCCGATTTCCGGTAAGGGTCACCCCATGCGGCGGTTACCATTTCTTTCGTCATGCCGGCATCGACTTTTCTGAAAGCAATCTGCTCTCCGTATCTGCTGCCATATCGTTCTTTCAGCATGGCGACACGTTTAGTGCTGACGAACTCATAAATCTCATCGCCTATAGGAAAAGCCTCCACCTTGACCCCGTCTGTGCCTTTCATAATCAGAAACGCTCCGTCACTGTTCATTTTCAGCCCGATGTCTGTGCAATGGTATTCCGCGCCTTCGGGCGGGGTTATGATTCGGCCGTCTTCAGTCTCCACCCGTTTGGCAAGCGACAGAAAGGTCTGCCCGATATATCTTTTCAGCTTCTCATAGAAGCCCAGGCAGGTCATGCTGAGAGGATAGCGGTAAGGATTGTAGTAAATCTCGTCTCCGCTTTCTTTTTCGCGCAGCAACAGGCAGCATCCTGCCGACAGATAATCTGTCTTCGTCCAAACCTTCACTACCTCGTAATACTTCCCGGTCACTTCCTTTGCCGGGGTAATGATTGTGCCTTCGGCCTTATAGACCGGATGTTGCCCGCCATCCAGAAAATTGCCGGTGAAGAACGCTTCAAAGTAGCCTTGATCATCGTTCTTGATGCCGTGCATATAAAGGGTCTGCCCGGGCAAAGAGGCGAAACTCCGTTCGTCCACATTCGACAGGCTGTCATAAGGCAGGGCATTGCTTATAGTATATTCTTTCAAACCGTCATTCTTGGGGATGATATTGAGCTGGGCCTCCACATGAAAGCAGCCCATGAGCAGTATCATGCATAAGATTGTTTTCATACCTGACTGTATAACGGGAATGTCGCTTTCTTCAAGATAAATTGAGAATGACTCAAAAAATGACACTTCAAGGGAAGAATATCTATAAGTCAACCCCTTAAATTAATGAGACTCACCATGATGGTTCAAGACATCATTAATTACATAAAATCAATGATGTGTGTCTTATTTCTTGAAGAAATCTTGAATTTTTTCATTAGGGACCATTTTTTCATCAAAAATGTATGCTCCGGTTTTCGGAGATTTTACCATTTTGATAACCTTAGTATAAGAACGTCCTTCTTTACTGTTGGTTTGAAGGGTTGCGACTGTTTTCTTTGCCATAGGTTTATTATTTGATTTCTTTATGTACTGTTACTCTTTTCAAAATAGGATTGTATTTTTTCAACGCTAATCTTCCGGGTGTGTTTTTTTTGTTTTTAGTCGTAATATAACGAGATGTTCCCGGCATGCCACTGTTTTTATGCTCTGTGCATTCAAGAATCACCTGCACCCTGTTTCCTTTCGCCTTCTTTGCCATAAGTCTGTTCTCCCTTAAATTTTTAAGCGATTATCTTAATGCTTTTCCAATCACAATAACCTTTGGCAACTGCCTCTTTCAAAGCCGCATCCAAACCTTTCTTGTTAATCACACGAAGACCGGCGGCACAAACTTTTAAGCTGATCCAGCAGTCTTGTTCTACATAGTAGAACTTTTTAGTAAACAAGTTCACATCAAAGGTTCTTTTAGTTCTTCTTTTTGAGTGTGATACATTGTTGCCAATCATGGCTTTCTTTCCGGTAATCTGACAAATTCTTGACATTGCTATCTTTTTTTTATTAGTTTCTTTATCTGCTTATCTCAACCAGCGTGCAAAAGTAAAGCTCTTATTCTTAATAAACAAGCAATTCACTAAAAAAAGTATCTTTATTTTTTTATGTAACATAAAATCTTTTATATGAAACGTATGCCGATAGTCCGTGCCGCATGACATGTCAGGGCAAAGCCTGCCCGGGTTGACGGGCCCGGTATGCGATGCGCTCCAAGGCGGGTTTTTCAATGAGGGCAAGAGTCGCATTCTTGCCCTCGTTTCCTTTTACACTGGCTTAATCATTGATTCGATAAAGGCGGTTTCGTCTTCTGTCAGGCCGTACTTGGCATAGAGCTGGCGGCCGACGTCGGCCAACCGGCTGCGCCAGTCAATACTCTTTGAAGTGAAATATGTTGAGAAGATTGAGGAAAACTGAGCGCATCGGCGCGGCTCGGAAGAGCATCGCTCTACACAAGCATGGAGGACAGGACAGACAGCCTTATCCTGAAAGACTTGTAACCGGAATTCTGCGATGAAATGTGTTTAGCAAAAATCTGAATCTCTTGCTAAGAGTTATAGTTCACCTTGTAAAGGTACGCATAATATTTCAAATACCGCATTCAATCCTTATTTATAATGGCAAATGAAAGGCAAATTGCGTGAATTTGTTTTGCAAATCCGTCTGATTCCGATTTTATATCGCTGATTATCAGTGCTTATATCCTTGAAATAGATCTCTTAGCAAGAGATGAATTTCAAGGATATACTGTATAAATTCCGTACCGAGCCATGAGCCAGTCA
>CAYUIJ010000106.1:0-5278 GCA_964444735.1 uncultured Bacteroides sp.
CCCTGCTCCCAAAGCAGGTGCGCTAACCGGACTGCGCTACACCCCGAAGCTTTTTCCTTTTTGATGCCTTTCATTCTCAAAAGCGGCTGCTAAGGTAAAGATTTTTCCGGTATCCCATACCTTTGCCCAATATTTTTTCCAAAAAAAGACTGTCTTTCTTTCTACGCCTTACTACATTGAAAAAACAGATACAGAATCATAACGGTTATCAGCAGCATGAATATTTCAGACATCCTGTTGATACGTATTGCCGTTTTTACATCTTTATCGGTAAACGGCCGGTCATTATAGCCGATATACGGTTTCCATACATTTTCTCCAAAATAATTGTGCGGCCCTCCAAAACGACAATTCAAAATACCGGCCAGGGCCGATTCCGGATATCCGGAATTCGGACTGGCATGCCGGCTTCCGGATTTTGCGACAAACTTTATAAGCGACGGCCTTCCGCTGGCAATCACCATCAGCAGTGCGGTCAGCCGTGCAGGAATATAATTGGCCGCATCGTCTATACGTGCCGCCCAACATCCAAACAGGGCATAACGTTCGTTGCGATATCCAATCATGGAGTCAAGCGTATTGACCATTTTATAAGCCAGCATGCCGGGAACTCCCGATAAAAGGAACCAGAACAAAGGGGCAATCACCCCGTCGCTCAGGTTTTCCGCTAATGTCTCCAATGCGGCCGTACGTACCTCGTGGTCTGAGAGATCCTGCGTGTCACGCCCTACTATGCATGACACCCGCGTTCTCCCCTCTTCCAACGAACGGTCTGCGGCCTCAAAAACAGCCTTTACCTCACGTATCAGTGATGTTCCGGCCAAACAAAAATATACAAGAACGGTTGAGACAGGCAAAGATACCGTTTCACCGGCAGTCTGTTCCAACACTCCTAAAAAGCACCGGCTTACAACGTATACGGCCACAATCAGCCCGACCGAAAGGACAGCTCCCTTCAGCAGACGATGATTGCCTTTGTTCAGTGCTTTTTCCCCTCTGGCTATCAGATTACCGAATCCTGCGACCGGATGCGGCATCCACGAAGGATCTCCTAACATGCGGTCAAGCAGATATCCTGCCAGCAAGGGAATAATCTGTAGTACAAATTCCATTTTTGCCTGATCTTAATCATTGCCTTAACCGTTCCTATATGCATGCCCAGCCGGACAGTGCCTTGACCAATGCCTGATTTTCCTCTTCTGTCTGAGTGGCCAGACGGAAGAAACTCTCATCAAGTCCTTCAAAGTTCGATGCATCCCGAATCAGAATGCCATGCTTTTCCGCAAGATACTCTTTCAAGGCCGAAGCCTTTCCCACTCTCAGCCTTACAAGAAAAAAATGCGTATCGCTGTCCCATACGTCCACAATTCCGGTACGTTTCAATTCCTTGACAAACCTTTCCTTTGTATCAAGATAATCTTTCAGGCTGACAGATAATTCCAGATTCTTCTCTAAAGCATAAAAACCGGCTTCTATGGCCAGGCTGTTGACCGACCACGGCATACGTTGAAGCCGTATCTCCCTTATCAGCTTTGCATTACCGGTGAGATAACCCATACGGAGTCCGGGAACAGCAAAACGCTTTGTCAACGAATGTATCAGGATAACGTTCGGCAATGCGGCAGCCTCACTCACACTGAAAAGCCGTTTGAATGTAAACGGCTCATACGACTGGTCTATGATAAACAGCTTGCCGGGATGTCTGCCTGCCAATTCTCTCAGAAACCGGCAATCACGTACCTCACCAGTAGGGTTGTTGGGATTGCACAGCCAGAAAAGATCCGCGTCAGCCGGCAAGCCATCGTATGTATAAAAAGCCGACACCCGATGTCCATGCAGTCTGCAGGCATCAGCATACTCACTGAAAGTGGGCATCCATACAGCGCTTCTTTTCCCCTTAAAGGCCTGTGCTGTCAGATATATGCCTTCAGTGGCCCCGTTCGTGACACATACGCAGTCTGCCTCCACATGATAAAAACCGGCAAAAGCCGCTTCCAGCGACAAAGGCTCGGGCTCAGGATAATTGCCCAACAAATACAGCCGGCTCCTTAACCGATCAAACAGCCCGTCATGATCCGTACAATTGCATACATTCGAGCTGAAATTGCTTTTTATCAAATGCCTGTAACGAAATAAATCGTCTCCGTGTCCGCTAATCATTGTGTTGTAATATTTGATACAGCATGGGTATATTCAGATATTTCCGCACATGCTCCGCAAGCTTGTCATACTGTCCGTTTTTAAAGGATTCCGCATCAAAAGCATGCTTCCGGCTCCTTTTTCCCGCATAGGGAGCCAGCAGATAATCAACAACGCATGCATTGTCAAGGATGCCGTGTATATAGGTCCCCATGCAGTGCCTGTCAACGAAACATCCTTCCGGCAAATCCCCGCCTTCAAAGATATTCATTGCCGTAGCCTTGTCTTTGTCAAGACATTCCGTACGCCCCATATGAATCTCATACCCCTGACAGACTGAGGCATTCCCCCGGAAACGGAATCTTACCTGACGGGTTACCTTTTTGCCTTCGATGACAGTCGATACCGGTAAAAGGCCCAATCCCGGAAGACACCCGATACTTCCTTCCACTCCGTCAGGATCAGATACTTCCCGTCCCATTATCTGATAGCCTCCGCATATGCCGAACACTGTGGCTCCGTTCATGCGAGCGCGTTGTATAGCCCGGGCCGCCCCGTTCTTACGCAAGTCACAGAGGTCGCCCAGCGTGCTTTTCGTTCCTGGTACGATGACAATATCAGCCTTTTCCAGCTCTTCCGCATTATCCGTGTAATAAAGGTGCACACGCTCGTCACGTTCCAGCACGTCAAAATCGGTATAGTTTGAAAGATGGCGAAGCAGCACCACGGCAATGTTCACTTTTTCCTGCATTGCCCGCATCCGTTTGCTCTGTAAGTCTACCGAATCCTCCTCCTCTATGCGGATATCGTCATAATATGGAATGACTCCCAAAACAGGAATATCGCAGAGCTCTTCAATCATCCGGCATCCTCCTTCAAAAAGGCGTAAATCGCCTCTGAACTTGTTAATGACAACGCCTTTTATACGCCTCCTGTCATCCGGATCCTGCAACATTACCGAACCATAAATACTGGCGAACACGCCTCCCCTGTCAATGTCGGCTACAAGAATCACATCGGCATTCGCGTAACGTGCCATCGGCATATTTACCAAATCCGTATCACGCAGATTAATTTCCGAGATACTCCCCGCTCCCTCCATGACAACGGGGTTGTACTGTCGCCTCAGGCGGTCAAAAGCCGCACGCACCTCGCAGCGCAGCTCCTCGTGTCCTTCTTTTCTGAAATAGTCATAAGCATCTCTGTTGCCTATAGGACGTCCGTTCAGTATCACTTGTGAGACATGGTCTGAACCGGGCTTGAGCAACAAAGGATTCATGTCTGTATGACAAGGTATGCCCGCCGCTTCGGCCTGGACCGCCTGTGATCTTCCTATTTCCAGTCCGTCCGGCGTGGCATACGAATTAAGAGCCATGTTTTGCGCCTTAAAAGGCGCCGGTCTGTACCCATCCTGCCTGAATATACGGCAAAGCGCAGTAGCAATGACACTTTTCCCTACATTGCTCCCCGTACCGGCCAGCATCAACGGATGCAGACATGCAGACGTGCTATCCGCTCTGTTTTTCATAATCATATCATGGTAATTTATTCCTTAAACAAATCAAAAATACTGCGCTCGCCCCAATACAAATGCGTATATCCGGCAATGGCGTTCTTATACCGGTAAAGTCCCGTTGATACGGCATTGCCTCCGGCATCTGTCTGCTTCCCGATACGTTCCGGAACCTCTCCTTCGGCAGGCTCTGCCGATGAATAATGAAACTCATGCCCCTGAAAGACACGACCCCCGCACTCCAGTGTACGATATCCCAGAACAAGCCTCATATTCTTCATGGTTGCCTTCAAAGGAATGATATCCGCCATAGGATAAGCCATGCCGTCCATGCCGGTAATCTGCCGGCAAAGATACATCATACCTCCGCACTCAGCCAATAAATATCCGCCTTTCTCCACGTATGTACGTATGTTTTCAATCATTTTCCGGTTCCGCGACAATTCTTGTAGAAAAAATTCCGGATATCCCCCCGGAAGATACACAAAGTCAGTCTCCGGCAATACGGTGTCTTTCACTAAGCTAAAATAGCTTACCGGTGCCGTGGCCGCCAGCCTTTCCAGATTATACCGGTATGTAAAATTGAAGGCTTCATCATGCGCTACAGCTATATTCCTTATTTTTATACCGCGTGTATCCATCGGAATGCCCATACAGCCGCTGCCGTCATCTTCCGTATTCCGCAGGGCGTTCCTTATGCCGCACTTTTCCATAAGCAAGTCAAGATTGACATATTCTTCCACCGCATCGGCTATACGGTCGGCAAATCTGTCAAGACTGCCTAAGGCGTCAAGTGTAAGTCCCAAATGCCTTGAAGGCAGTTCGATCTCCTTCATCCGCGGAAAGCATCCCAGACAAGTCACTCCGGCATCATGGCAGGCTTCTTCCAAAAACCTTGCGTGATTCTCCGAGCCCGTCTGGTTGAATATCACTCCGCCTATCCGTATAGACGGATCAAAACGTCTGAAGCCGTATATGACAGGAGCTACAGAATAAGCCGTTGAACGCGCATTGACCACCAATATAACCGGAATCCGGAGTAAACGGGCTATATCGGCACTGCTGCCTTCACTTTTATGAAATCCGTCAAAGAGTCCCATGACCCCTTCAACAACCGATATCTCGGCATCCCGGCTGTAATACCGGAACAATTCCCTCACATGCCGGCGTGAAGCCATCCAAATGTCCAGATTGACAGACGCGTTTCCGGATGCCATTGAATGGTATTGCGGGTCAATATAGTCAGGGCCGCATTTAAACGGCTGTACGTGTAGTCCCCGCCGCCGCAAGGCCCGGAGCAGTCCTATTGTCAGCGTTGTCTTCCCGCTGCCCGATGCCGCCGCTCCTATCAGGAACTGTATCTTATTATGGAAATGATGATGCATGCTACTTCTCATACCCGGCTTTTTCTATCGGAAGGCTAAGATACGCAAATCTGCCGGACCGGTAACGGCCGCATTGAAATTTTTAAAAAATACAGGGAAGCGGCCCCGGCATGGTCAAATTTGAAAACTAACGTTTTCATTTGTCACTGTCTCAGGCTTTCACTATATTTGCACCCGGAATATAGTAAACTATAAAACCTGTCTGCGATGATTAAGGATATAATGGATGCCAACGGCAATG
>CAYUIJ010000107.1:0-5192 GCA_964444735.1 uncultured Bacteroides sp.
CGCCTTAACAAACTGTTCCCCCAAATTCCCTGCGGACACAACATCCGGGGGGGGGGAAAAAAAGTTACGTAAAAGTATGCTTTCCGCTCCCTTTTTCACGGCTCCTCCTCATGCACGGTTTTCCCGTCATGAATGCGGGTTGTTTTCCTGAGCCTCGCATACTGCCCGTCATTGGGCTTTTCAAGTCCCTGATAACGGCAAAGGGCTCCGGGTACGCGGAATAGCCCTCCCCGTAGGCCCGGCAGGGTTTCCGTAATGAGGAATGCTTCCGCGTATGGTTATGATTTTGTGCTGGTAATTTTTTTATGCCCTCGCAAGTGGTTATTTTTGCATAAAAATAGTGGTTTGTGGAAAGGAATCTGAAATTGACAATGTTGGGAACCGGTAATGCCGCCGTGACCAAATGTTATAATACGTGTTTTGTAATAAAGAACGGGAATGATTATTTTCTGGTCGATGCAGGGGGTGGCAATGGAATACTGGTTCAGCTGGAACGGGCGGGAATCGATTGTTCTTCCATTCATACAATGTTCGTCACTCATGCGCATACCGATCATATATTGGGTGCTATATGGATTGTGCGGATGATAGCGCAGTCCGTAAGGAAAGGAAAGTATGGCGGGACGTTTGACTTGTATGGGAATGACAAGGTAATAGATTCTTTGGAGCTGTTTTGTCATCTGACTTTGTCTAAGAGCGTGCTGGCGTGTATAGGGAAAAGTGTTTGTTTTCATAAAGTGAATGATGGTGATAGGTTTAAGGCGGCAGATATGGACATCCGGTGTTTTGACATACATTCCACAAAAGAGAAACAATATGGGTTCAGGCTCACTTTGCCAGACGGCCGGATCCTGGTTTGTTTGGGCGATGAGCCGTACAATGATCTGAACTATGATTATGTGCGGGGAACCGACTGGCTGTTGTGTGAGGCTTTTTGTCTGTATGCCGAAAAGGATGTTTTCCAGCCTTATGAGAAACATCACAGTACGGCATTGGATGCCGGAAAACTCGCCGGGACTTTGGGAGTCAGGAGACTGTTGCTGTATCATACGGAAGACAAGAGCCTTTCAACACGTAAGATACGCTATGAGACAGAGGCCCGGCAAGGTTTCTCAGGGGAAATTTATGTGCCGGACGATTTGGAAAGCATATACCTATGATGTTTGTCGGATGTTGTGCTAAAAGACAGGTTGGTAAAAAGGGGCCGCGATCCTGACGCTTTTGTGTCCGGTAGTCGGAATACGGTTCAGTGTCTTGGCATGGAAGTGGAGATGACGGTTTTTCCGTGTCGCTTTGGATTTTATTTTTTAGACAGTCTCTCTTGTTTTCTCAATAAGCCGGATTATGGCTGAAGAATACTTATGAATGCGTGCCTCGCATGGTGAGGGCCTTGTTTTCTGCCGCTTCCATGATTTCACGTTTGCCCGGTCCCTTGTCGTTGATACCGCACAAATGCAGAATACCGTGTATGATAACGCGGTACAGTTCTTCGTCATAAGTACTTCCCGCCAGTTCGGCGTTGGTATGCACGGTGTCCAGGCTGATAAACAGATCGCCGCTGATTACATTGTTTTCGCAATAGTCAAAAGTGATAATGTCGGTGTAGTAATCGTGCTGCAGGTATTTTCGGTTTATCTCAAGAATCTTCTCGTCATTGCAGAAGATATAGGCTATTTCACCTACCTTTTTGCCGTATGAGGCGGCGACATCCTTTATCCATGCATTGTTTTCGCGCTTCTTTATCTGAGGCATCCTTACACCATCGGTCTGATAGCTTATCATATTATTCCGTTTTTTTAAGTTTTTATGCAAAGAAGAAATAGGCAATGAATATGGCCGCCAGAATTCCGGCCAGATCGGCCAGCAGTCCGCACGATACGGCATGGCGGGTATGCTTGATGCCTACACTTCCGAAATATACGGCCAGTATATAAAAGGTTGTATCGGTGGATCCTTGGAAAATACAGGCCAGTCGTCCTGCAAACGAGTCCGGACCGTAAGTGTTCATGGCGTCTACCATCAGCCCGCGCGATCCGCTTCCGCTCAACGGTTTCATCAGAGCAGTGGGCAGGGCGCCCGCAAAGTCCGTATCGCCTCCGCATACGGCCGCCAGCCGTTCTATGCCGCTGATAAGCATGTCCATGACGCCCGAGGCCCGGAATGCACCGATGGCTGCCAATATGGCCACTAAATAGGGTATAATGCGCACGGCGGTCATGAATCCGTCTTTTGCGCCTTCGATAAAGGCTTCGTATACATTTATCTTCCGCTTTATGCCGGCTATGATGAAGGCAATGATAATCAGAAACAGAATGATGTTTGCCACAGAGGTCGAGACAATGTCAACCTGTGTTTGTGACAGTCTGCCGAATCCCCATATAATGGTGGCTGCGACCAGTGAGATGCCTCCCAGAGCCGGCAGGATGGTTCGGTTAAGCAAGTTGATGCGCTGATACAGGCTTACGCAGATGATTCCGGCCAATGTGGAGAAAAATGTGGTTATCAGAAGCGGGATAAACACATCGGTAGGCTGCGTTGCCCCCATCTGTGCCCGGTATACCATGATGCTGATTGGAATGATGGTAAGTCCGGAAGTGTTCAGGACCAGAAACATAATCATCGGATTGGTGGCCGTGTCTTTCTGCGGGTTTATCTCCTGCAGCTGTTTCATGGCCTTTAGTCCCATAGGAGTGGCGGCGTTGTCCAGTCCCAGCATGTTGGCCGATATGTTCATGAAAATGGTTCCCGTTACGGGATGGCCTTTGGGAATATCAGGGAAAAGCCGGCAGAACAGCGGACTCAGCCAATGGGAAATGATAGCCACCACTCCGCTTTTCTCGCCTATACGCATAATGCCCAGCCAGAACGACAACACACCGGTAAGTCCGAGCGATATCTCAAAGGCTGTCTTTGATGAGGTGAAGGTTGAGTTGATAATGGCCGGAAACACTGATGTGTCACCGAAGATTATCAGTTTGCCCAAAGCCATAAGAAAAGCTATCAGGAAAAAAGCTGTCCATATGTAATTAAGAACCATAATGTGAGCGTTTTTCGTTTCTGCATGTAAAAGTAGCATATTTCTTTTTTTTATGGCAAATCATTCTGAAAATAAAAAATGTCCTCTTCCTTTGCAGCTCAGAAGACTGTTTTGAATTCATTGGCAAAATCCGTCAGTCATGATTTGCATGAATGCCGTATGCGGTATAGTCTTGGCCGGTTCAGCGGGGGAGGGATCATTATCAGGGCCCGGCGTTCTGTAATTCTCCGGCCATGCGGATGTCCTCTCCGCAATCCGGCGGGATTCCCGGCATACCCTTCCGGGCAAGGTGTCACGGCGTTCTCTTTCAGCGGGTGTTTTTGCCTGCCGGGACGTTTTTTACACTCCGGTGTCCGTTATTCTCATGACCGGACATTCTTCCCCTCCGGCCGTCTTCCGTCACAAGCCGTGTGACATGCTCATGATTTCCCTCTGACGCGCCTTCGGGCTTTCTGACGGAGACACACTGTCTGCCTGTCAGGGGGGGGAGAGAGTCACGATGAGGCTTCCTCCGGCGGATTCCGTCTGCTGATGCGCGGAATCGCGTCCGTTTGTTTCTTCAAGACCATATTCCTGCTTTTTTTCTTGCGTGTCTGTGATTTTTTCTATAACTTGCCGCTGTTTTATATCAGCCGTGTTGGTCAGCCGGAGTATTCTGGCATGTCTTTAATTTTGACGGGTATTCATGGGATACAGGCTTATCCGTTGGTCAGCCGGCTGGTTTTTAATAAATTTAAACGGATATGCACGTACAATTAGGAAAATATAATCAGCTGGAAGTGGTTAAGGCGGTAGATTTCGGCATATACCTTGACGGTGGTGACGATGGAGAGATTCTGCTTCCCGCACGCTATGTCCCTGCGGGATGCAAGCCGGGAGATATGCTTGATGTGTTTATTTATCTGGACAATAAGGAGCGGCTTGTTGCAACGACGCTTGCTCCGTATGTTCAGGTAGGAGGGTTTGCGTGTCTCAAGGTGGCATGGACAAACGAATTCGGAGCTTTTCTTGATTGGGGATTGATGAAAGACTTGTTTGTCCCTTTCAGAGAGCAAAAAATGAAAATGCAGAAAGGGGGCAGTTATGTGGTGCATGTGCATATTGACAAAGATAGCAATCGTATTATGGCATCAGCCAAAGTAGAGCGCTTCCTTTCAAAGGAGATGCCAGACTACCGTCCGGGTGAAAAGGTAGAAATACTGGTATGGAAGAAGACTGATTTGGGATTTAAGGCAATTATAGAGAATCGTTTTGTCGGTATGATTTATGCCAATGAGATATTTCAGATAGTAAATATAGGAGACCGTTTAGAGGCGTATGTCAAGCAGGTACGCCCGGATGGCAAAATCGACCTTAAGCTTCAGTGGGGAGGAACACGTGAGGTGGACGACTTCTCGGATATTCTGCTTGAGTATATCCGTAGTCATAACGGCTATACCGGTTTCAATGACAAAAGTCCGGCCGGGCGGATATATGAGACTTTCGGCGTAAGTAAGAAGACATTTAAAAAGACTGTAGGTAATTTGTATAAGAGACACCTTGTGGTTCTTGAAGAAAACGGAATAAGGTTGGTGTGAGATTATACGGCCTGAAGAATACACGGCTTTCAGATCCTGCAGGCTTTCCGCAGGGTGCCGCGCCGGGAAATTCTCTGCCGTGGTGTGCGCCTTGGCACAATGAGGATAGTAACGGCCTGGACTGGCTGACTTGCCGGAAAGCGGAGCCTCACGGTGCATGCGGCAGTTCCTGTCTGAGGAGACATGCCGCCTTTGACGGCTTCCGCATCGGGTTTCCTGCCGGACTCATCCGCTGTGCGGAAATATCCGTACCTCCCGTTCATGGCGGTCACAAGCCCATATCTTGTTGTTTTATGTTTGCCAGATATGAAAAAGATGCGAAAAGCACTTGTGATTGCTCTTTCCTTAACTGTGAGACCTGATATGTCTCAGTATTGGGTCCTGCAATTTTTACGTGGATAAGCGGGTTGTGTCAGGATGTCGGCACAGCCTCTTCATAAGCCTTGCAGTCCATCTGATGTTTCCTTTTGCCTGTGCCGTTTTTTCCCGTTCATCTGGGAGCAGGCCGCTGTATTCCGCTCGAGGCGGTCTGTAAACAGCCCGATACACACAGACTTGACAGACATAACGGATCCCTT
>CAYUIJ010000108.1:0-5075 GCA_964444735.1 uncultured Bacteroides sp.
AGATAACAGGCGTAATTGCCAAAACACGGCAGTGCGGGAAAAAATAATAAAAAAAATATCCGCCGCAAGAAAACGGCCCGTACCCGCAACGCGAGAACAAAAGACATAAGGATGAAAGGGAGCACAAAACTCACCCCTCCATCCTTATGTATAATACAGAATGCCTGCCTTGACATGCCATGCGGCATCACTTATCATCCATACAACGGACCGTATGCCGCGCAAGCCCTGTAATCGGCATCCTCCTTATTCATTCCGAAAGCGTTCCATGCTGCCGGACGGAAAATCTTATCCTCATCAACATTATGCATGCAAACAGGAATCCGCAGCATCGAGGCCAAAGTAATCAAATCCTGGCCAATATGCCCGTAGCTGATAGCGCCATGATTGGCGCCCCAGTTATTCATGACCGAATATACATCCTTGAATGCAGGTCTGCCACACAAACGGGGAACGAACCATGTGGTAGGCCATGTGGGATCTGTACGCTTATCAAGTCTCTGATGAATTTCAGGATCAATATCAACAGTCCACCCCTCCGCAAGCTGAAGTACCGGGCCAAGACCCTTGACCAGATTCAAACGGCTCATTGTCACAGGCATCCCGCCTTTGGTCAAGAAATTGGAGGAGAATCCTCCGCCACGGAAATAATCACGGTTAGCAGGATACCATGTAGTGGCAGCCAGACAATTTTCAACTTCTTTTTCCGTAATCTCCCAAGGACGCTTCATCGCCGGATTACCTTCCGCATCACACTGACGGCCTGTACCGTCAAGAGTCGTCGCGCCTGAATTTATCAAATGAATGATACCTCCGGCCGCACGCCCCGTAAGTTCTTTGCCTGTAATGCGCCTTACAGCTTCCGGACTCCAATAAGTACGCACGTCGGAAAAAATTTGTCCCGTATTCGAAAGCAAATGCCCAAACAACATCGCAATGCCATTGCAGCAATCATTTTCCGTAGCGACCACATAGGCCTCGCGGATACCGTTCCAGTCGAACGAAGTGTTTAACAACGCCTCGGAAAAATCGCCGTTCGGCATAAAATCCGTCCACTGACGTTGTCCTTGAAAGCCCGCGGCAATCGCATTATGACCTAACGCCTCTTCTTTAAAGCCCGCTTCACGGAGACGCGGATTTCCCTGCATCAAGTCACGCATAATCAGAGTCATCTTAACAACAAACTCCCAGTCGGCATCTTTCTCCGCACGGGTTTTCTTCTTCTCGTCACGATTCCCTATATCATCGCCTTCATTAGGCTTACAATATTTTTCCGTCCAAGCCATCGCTTTGGCAAATTCTTCCTTATCATATATCCCTCCTTCCATACGGCGGAGTATTTCCGTCAAATCCACAGATTCCGCACGGATGCCCAGATATTCCTGCAAAAAATCCGGACTTACAATAGAACCGGCAATGCCCATCGATACACCGCCCATTGACAGATATGACTTGCCCCGCATAGTAGCTACGGCCTGAGCGGCCCGCGCAAAACGCATAATCTTCTCAGCCACATCGGCGGGAATAGTATTATCTCCCAAATCCTGGACATCATGACCATATATGCCAAAAGCAGGCAAGCCTTTTTGTGCATGAGCAGCCAACACCGCAGCCAAATATACGGCTCCCGGACGCTCCGTCCCGTTAAAGCCCCAGACAGCTTTCGGATAATACGGATTCATATCCATTGTTTCAGAACCATAACACCAGCATGAAGTCACGGTAATTGTCGCACCTACCCCCTCACGCTCAAATTTCTCAGCACACGCGGCAGATTCAGCAACACGGCCTATCGTACTATCGGCAATGACACACTCTACCGGCGATCCGTCACCATTTCTCAGATTACCGGTAATCAACCCGGCTACAGCTTTAGCCAAACACATTGTCTTTTCTTCCAGACTTTCACGAATACCTCCCTGACGGGCGTCAATAACCGGACGTATTCCAATTTTAGGATATTTCTTCATTGTACCATATTGTTTAAATTGTTTTTAATAATTCCATCGTTATAAGAGTCTGACATTATAGATGAATCTGAAACCTTACATAAATTCTCATAAACCTCATGTAACTTTCTTAAATTCATTGTAACAAAACTTTAAAATAATCTGATTATATTTATCAAATTATCACTTAATACATTATATTTCTTTAATTCACATTTCCTCAAAAAACGGAAATCATCATTACACACACATATATTCACAAATATACGACAATAATCAGGACTTCAGCATATAAAGCAAAGATTTGTACTTTTTTAAATTTCATTCCCTACACATGCGGTTTCTCTTTTTTGCATGCTATAACCGCTTCAGTTCCTGATATAACCGCTGGACAGGCAATCCCATCACATTAAAATAGCTCCCTGTAAGATTACGCACCCCAATAAGCCCAATCCATTCCTGAACGCCATAAGCACCGGCTTTGTCCAAAGGATGGAATGTATTGACATAATAATCTATCTCTTCCTCTGTTAAAACGGCAAATTCCACCTCGGATGTTACAGAAAAGCTTTTCCGCATATTTGTCGTAATCAAGGTAACACCCGTTATTACCTTATGTATTCTTCCGGATAACATAAATAGCATTCTTTTAGCATCCGCTTCATCTTCAGGCTTTCCAAGCACCTGATTATCAATCCATACTATTGTATCCGCAGCAATAATCAAGTCATCCTCCCGCATTGTTTCCGAATAAGCCTCAGCCTTTTTGCTTGAAATATAAACCGGTATCTTTTCTCCGGAAAGACTATCGGGATATGATTCGTCTATGCCGTCAATCGTTCTTATCTCATAAGGTATATCCAGGCCGGCCAGAAGCTCTCTGCGACGCGGAGAATTGGAAGCCAATACCACATGATATTTATCTAAATTACCCAACATGCGCTTTCTATATTTACTATATGTCTCTACCACCCGAAAGCCTCTTCATGAGACATCCATTTCTTCTGAGCCTTAAGGACCTGTTCTATCACATCACGTCCGCATCCATATCCTCCATTACGATGAGATACATAAACAGATATGGCTTTTATTTCCGGCGCCGCATCGGCCGGACAGCAAGGAAGTCCGCAAATGCGCATTACCTCATAGTCAGGGATATCATCACCCATATACAAGACTTCCTCAGGCAACAGCTTGTATTTTTCCAGCAGATGACTGAACCCGTTTGTTTTCACAGCAACTTTCATATAAATATCGGTTATCCCGAGTTCCTCGCACCTCCTACGCACGGCCTCCGAACAGCCTCCGGTAATAATAGCGACATGCAAACCCGTCTTTACAGCCAGCTGCAAGGCATAGCCATCCTTAATATTGACCGTGCGCATTGGTAATCCGTCCGGATGAAGAGGGACGGTTTCTGAACTCAGGACTCCGTCTACATCAAAGACTAACGCTTTAATTTTGTTCAAATCGTAATTTATCATAATGAATATTTTTACTTATTGACTCATATAGCTTTTGCCATTCCGGATACTGATTCAACAATTCCAAATGCTTGCTCATAATATTCTCATCGTAACGGACAGCCGGCCCGGTCTGTGCTTCCGAAGGCGCAAGATCATGCACTTTTGCCGCGGTTTCGTCAATCAATGGCAGCATGACATCAAACGGCAGCCCTGCATTATCCAGCATGTGTTCACATACGGAATACATATAGTTTGTAAAATTGCAGGCAAAAACAGCGGCCAAATGCAAAATGACACGTTGCCCAGAGTCTGCTTCATATACCTTAGACGACAAAGACAAGGCCAGATTCCTCAACAAATCAAGCCTGTCATTCGACTCTATAAATATGGGTATAGAGGCGAAATCCACATCACGCGTCTTACTAAAAGTCTGCATAGGGTATAAAACTCCATAATGCGGCGCATATCCTTTCCATACAGACATTGGCAGACTGCCGGCTGTATGTACAAACATGGCGCCTTTACGATTACCGACAATTTGTTTTACATTTTCTGAAAACGCAGAATCCTTTAAAGCGACAATATAAATATCCGCACGATCATCAAGCATAGACAACAATGTGGTATATTTCGTATGCAGCATATCGGCCAGGCAAGAGGCTGATGCCTCCGTATGGCTATATACCTGAAGTATCTGATGCCTTTCACTATTCAATGCCTTCCCTAATTGAACAGCCAGATTCCCGGCTCCTACCAGAACTATTTTCATCGCTTATACAAATAAAACAAGAACAAGCCAGCCGCCAATAATGTCACAGGCAAAAGATACCCTGACATGTGCCCCAATAAACGGACTATTAAGCCTGCATTCATGATTGCCCACACAACGGACAGAATTATTCCAACAGACTTGTCACTCTTTACTATCAAGAATATAATCGATGCATAAAGCAACATATTATCTTTTGAAACAACCCATCCATAACCTATGGAAGAAAAGTGTATCAACTTGTCTGTCAAAAACAGCAAGCCGGCAACAATCATTGCAATCGCAGTCGCCAAATAAGTATCTTTATTATTTGAATGAGCCATAATCTCTATTATTCCTTTTTGTCAACAACCCAAACTGCCGACAATTAAAACGTTTTGATGATGATAACATTTTACACGGCTTTCACTAATGCCACGGCTTCATCTTGCGACAATTCCTCCTTTGTAAAATTGAAGAACTACCGATGCTTTGTTATCAAAATCACTAAAACTATCCATATATTATCAATAAAAACATAGAAGCAAAACTAAACAAAAAAACAAGACTATCATAATATTCAAAAAGAATTATATTTCTCTATATCAAATATAAGTCAGCACTGTTCGTCAGCGAGTTCCCCATATTGTCTTGTGAGTCAGAATCCTTTGGTTACGGCATACGCGCAAGAGAGCGGAATCCGCAAAACTGATGCCGGTGCAGTCTCCCGACAGGACTTTCTTTATAAAAACGGCCAACGGGAGCGGCGCTTCCTTTTCCGGTTCCGCGAAGCGGTTATAAGACATCGCGTACGGGAACAGGCTCCGCAGGCGCTTGCACACACAGCCGATGCAATAATGCCTGAAGCGACGGAAACCGCCTGAACGGAACAGGATGAGGATAGCCATGATC
>CAYUIJ010000109.1:0-4989 GCA_964444735.1 uncultured Bacteroides sp.
AGTTATTAGGGCTTAATGCCAATGCTAATCTGCAATTTGAGGAAATAGCGAAAATTTTGGAAGCAAAAATTTCTGACCTTACAATTTTTTCTATTGCTTGATTAAAAGATTATGGATTGTTATACGGAAGTTCCGGAATCAGGATGATATCGCTGCAGCCTGCCGTTCCGTTGTACAAGGCCTGCCATCCGGTATGGCGCCCCGCGTCTTGCCGCCATTACCCGTTTGAATTGGCGGTAAGTATGACTGTTTGACTCTTTCGTTGTTGTTTGGGCTTTTTTAAGGAAAGGGTTCCGCGCGTGATGTGTCCGGTATGGTTTCTCCTATAAATCAGCAGTCCCTACATGCATTCAATGTCTATGGGATCAGTATCATTGTCGATCAGCCCATGAGAACCGCTTTGTATGCCGTAAATTTCCATGCCATGATAGTTTGGGCTGTTTTTTACATACACCGCGAATGGTGGCATTGATATCCGGGGCAGTCTCCTCCGGCTGTTAAAATACCGGTTCTCATGGCAGGCGTATAATCTGTTCGTTAAACTTTATGGTAAAGATGGGGATTTTGGAAACTTTGTGCTACTTTTGCTTAATAAAATGAATGTTTTTAAATCTCTGAAGAATGAATACCACCAGATTGATTGGAAAGTTCTTTATTCCCCGTCAAAAAGCGATAGATTCTTATTGCACTCATTCCATTGAGCTCCAGCATCAAGTAATGAGACGTCTGATCGCAAAGGCGGTTGATACAGAATGGGGAAAATGTCATTCTTATGACAAGATTCATACCTATGAAGAATTTCAAAAGTCTGTACCGGTACAGACTTATGATGATATAAAGCCTTATGTGGAACGTATGCGCCACGGAGAGCGTGACGTGCTGTGGCCCGGACAAGTACGCTGGTATGCCAAATCATCGGGTACGACAAATGACAAGAGCAAATTTATTCCCGTAAGTTCCGATGGGCTGCACGATACTCATTATGCAGGGGGGACAGACTGTGTGGCATCTTATCTGCATAATAATCCTGAAAGCCGCTTCTTCTCAGGAAAAGGCCTTGTCTTGGGAGGCAGCCATGCTCCCAATTATAATCTGAAAGACAGTCTGGTGGGTGATTTGTCGGCCATCCTGATTCAGAATGTAAATCCCTTAGTCAATTTTATCCGTGTGCCTGAAAAAAAATTTGCCCTGATTGGCGATTTCGAAAAAAAACGTGACCTGATTGCACAAAGCACAAAATCAAAGAATGTTACCAGTATATCCGGAGTACCTTCATGGATGCTTTCCGTATTGAAGCGTGTGCTTGAAATAACCGGCAAGGACTCTTTGGAACAGGTATGGCCCGGTTTGGAAGTGTTCTTTCATGGGGGAGTAAGCTTTACTCCTTACCGTGAGCAGTATATGCGGCTTATCCAAAGCGATCGTATGCATTATGTTGAGACCTATAATGCCAGTGAGGGCTTTTTTGGGGTGCAGACTGATCTGTCAGTATCTTCAATGACACTGATGGTCGATTATGGGGTATTTTATGAATTTATGCCAATGGACGAATTTGGCAAGGAGAATCCTACGGTCGTTCCGCTTGAGGGAGTGGAGCTGGGTAAAAATTACGCCATGCTTATCAGTACGAGTTGCGGTTTGTGGCGATACATGCTGGGCGATACTGTGCGCTTTACGCATAAAGGCCTGTATAAGTTTTTCATTACCGGACGCACCAGGCATTTTATCAATGCCTTTGGTGAAGAACTGATAGTAGATAATGCTGAAAAAGGCTTGGAAGTGGCATGTGCCGGTACCGGAGCGCAGGTGCTTGAGTATACGGCCGCACCCGTCTTTATGGATGCGAATGCCAAGTGCCGCCATCAATGGCTGATAGAATTCTCGGTAATGCCCGATTCGCTGGAACGCTTTGAGCGCATTCTTGATGAGTCGTTGCAACAAATTAACTCAGATTATGAGGCGAAACGGTGTAAAAATATTACCTTGCAACCCCTGCGGGTAGTTGTGGCGCGCCCGCAGTTGTTTCATGACTGGCTGAAAATGAAAGGAAAATTGGGAGGCCAGCATAAGGTTCCTCGCTTGAGTAATACTCGCGAGTATATTGAGGAGCTGCTTGATTTGAATAAAAAAGATGAAGAGAAAAAATGATATATATATGTTAAGGTGGTGGTTTTTTCTTTCTTTTTCCGCTTTGATATATGCTTGTGCCAGTACGGGCACTCCCGATGGCGGGCCTTATGACGAGGATCCGCCCGTGTTGCTGAGGTGTGTTCCTGAATTGCATGCCGTCAACAACAAGAGCAAAAGGATAAGGCTTACATTTGATGAGTTTATCAAATTGGAGAATCCTAATGATAAAGTGGTGGTTTCTCCTTCGCAAATAGAATCTCCCGAGATAAAGGCCAATGGAAAAACGATTGAGGTCAAGCTGCTTGATTCCTTAAGGCTCAACACTACTTATACTGTTGATTTTTCGGATGCCATTGTCGATAACAACGAAGGCAATCCTTTAGGTAATTTTGCCTATTCATTCTCAACCGGAGAAACCATTGATACGCTTGAAGTCTCAGGAGCTGTTCTTGATGCATCCGATCTGGAGCCGATAAAAGGTATTCTTGTGGGCTTGCATTCAAATATAGACGATTCTGCTTTTGTAAAGTTGCCGTTTGAGCGGGTCGCACGTACAGACAGTCGCGGGCGCTTTACCATTCGGGGAATAGCTCCGGGAGTATATCGTGTCTTTGCGTTGCAGGATGTCGATCAGAACTTCATGTTCTCCCAGAAAAGCGAAATGATAGCATTCTCTGCCGATACCGTTAGGCCGTCTTTTGATTTCAGAACACGTCAGGATACTATATGGCTGGGATCCGACAGTATTGCAATTGATACCATAAAGGAAGTGCAGTATACCCGCTTTATGCCCGATAGTATTGTGCTGCGGGCTTTTACCGAGCGGCCGGTAACCCAGTATATGGTAAAGAACGAGCGTTTGGTCCCTCAGAAGTTTTCTTTCTATTTTTCGGTTCAGGCCGATACCTTGCCGCTTATTCAAGGTATGAACTTTGACGAGAAAGACGCTTTCATCATAGAGAAAACGGCTAAGAATGATACCATTCATTATTGGATAAGGGATTCTTTGGTATATAACATTGATACGCTGGCCATGAGAGTGTCTTATCTGGCTTCGGATACATTAAACCGATTGGTTCCGAGAACCGATACGCTTATGTTGGCTTCAAAGTTGACGCGCGAGAAGATAGCCAAGGATAAAGCCGGTAAAATGGAGGAATGGCGTAAGGAGCTGGACAAGAAGCTGAAGAGGAGAAAGAAAAACGATTCGATTCCTGTTGATACCGTCCCACCGGTTGAATTCTTGAAGATAAAAGGTGAGATTCCTTCGACTCTGGAGCTTTATCAGAATGTGGAGTTTGAGTTTGACGAGCCGTTGGCCATGCTGGATACCTCTTCAATTCATTTGCAGGAAATGGTTGACTCTGTTTTACACGATGTGCCTTATATTATAGAGCCCAAAGAGGGGGAATTGAGGAAATACGTGTTATACGCCGAATGGAAGCCGGGAAAAGATTATAGGCTGGTTGTTGACTCAGTTGCATTTAGGGGCCTTTATGGCTTGTTTTCAGATAAATTGGAGCAAAGTATTAAAGTTCGTTCGCTTGAAGAATATGCGGCCTTGTTTATGAAGATTCCTGCCACAGACTCTACGGTGGTCGTGCAGTTGCTCGATAGTCAGGGGAATGTGCTTCGTGATGCGAAAATCGATAATGGAAGAGCTGACTTTTTCTTTGTCCTTCCGGGAAAATATTATGTAAGATTGTTCTATGACCATAACCGGAACGGAGTGTGGGATACAGGTCTTTATGAGGAGAAGCGGCAGGCTGAAGAAGTGTTCTATTATCCGCAGGCACTTGATCTGAAGGCACAATGGGATGTAGAACAGGATTGGGACCTGAATGCCGTACCGGCGGATAGACAGAAGCCGTTGGATATAACCAGGCAAAAGCCGGATGAGAAAAAGTCTGTAAAAGGACGTAATGCTGAAAGAGAACGTAAAAAGAATAAATGATATGAGAAGGTTAGGTGTGCTGTGCATGTGTTTATTGCTGGTATATGTTGTGAGAGCCCAGTGTGAGACACGTAATCTCGCGTTTAAGGCTGGTGAAAGAGTGACATATGATTTGTATTTCAATTGGAAGTTTGTGTGGGTGAAGGCCGGAACCGCACAAATGCATATTGATGATACTGTTTATCATGAAAAACCTGCATACAGAACATTCCTGCAGACAAAAGGCAATAAGAGAGCCGATTTCTTTTTTGTAATGCGCGATACGCTGGAAAGTGTAATGTCGCACGATTTGGTTCCCTATTATTTTAGGAAAGGGGCTGAGGAAGGAAACCGCTATACAGTGGATGAAGTAAGTTTTTCATATAAAGACGGAAAGTGCTATGTCACGCAGTCAAGGTGTCGTAAGGGGAGAGAGCCGAAATTCTCGCAGCATGCGGAAGAATATTGTGTATATGATATGCTGAGCATTTTGGCGCGTGCGCGTTCATTCGATTCGTCTGAATATAAAACAGGGCAAAAGATTCTTTTTCCAATGGCTACAGGAGCAAATGTAGAACAGCAGACTTTGATTTTCAGAGGATGTAAGGTGATTGAGGCGAATGACGGACAAAAATATCGTTGCCTGAAAATATCAGTGGTTGAGCATAAGAATAAAAAAGAGAAAAAAGTCATGACTTTTTTCATCTCTGATGATATGAATCATTTGCCTGTACGTTTGGATATGCATTTGAATTTTGGAAGTGCAAGGGCGTTCCTTACCGGTATCCAAGGCAATCGTCATCCTCTGACTTCCTTGATAAGGGATTAGGCTGATGCATACTGGCAGACAGATAAGGCCTGAATCGCGTAGGATTCAGGCCTTATCTGTCTGTTATCCGGTATTTTGCTTCCCGTATTATTTTCTT
>CAYUIJ010000110.1:0-4820 GCA_964444735.1 uncultured Bacteroides sp.
ACAGGCTGGTCGAAACTCATTTACAACGGACAGACTGTATACGCGGTTACGAGTTACCTGACAACAGATGGGGAGACGTGATTTGCCTTCATCATAATGGATTTTCTTCCACACGATCCCGAGCACAAACTATCACGTATGCGTGATAACAACATAAGGTTGCTAAATTTCAAAACAAGATGTTGCTTTGGTTGCTAAGAATCGCGAGAAGTCGCGAATTTTAGCTATAAACACAAGAAGTTATTTCTTGACACAATGTTATCGTCGTACTATATTCTATCTAACGCATGTGTGCAACTGTTGCGCATGAGATAAGGAGATTGTGGTTTGAGAATAAGCTACAAGAAATTATGGATAATGCTTATTGAGAAAGAAATCTCCCCTGCTAAATTGAGAATGGATTTAAGTATTGCCACCGGAACTATGACCAAGCTTCGAAAAAATGAGGATGTTGCCTTGTCAGTTCTCTTACGGATATGTGAGTATTTGAATTGTAATATTGGTGATATTTGCGATGCAATTAAAGATGATAAGAATCAATGAGTATTTTATCAAAAAGAAATAAATGGAGAGAAAATTGAATGAGTGATTTTAGACAAAGTATCGATCAAGGGAAAAGGACGCTTCAGTTTTGCCCCTATTGTGGAACGAGGTTAGATCCGGGAGCGCGATTTTGTAAAAATTGCGGTGAATCCGTTGTCGAAGATTCATGTAAGACAAATTGCGAATCACAAGATTCGGGAGAATACTCATATCGGGATGTTTATGATGAACCGAAAAATGAGCGAAAAACTGTTTATGAGGGTAATCTGCATAAGTGTCCGAATTGCGGTGAAGTTCTGGATTCATTTGTAGCAAATTGTCCTTCGTGCGGATATGAAATTAGAGACGCGAGTAGTGTAGGTTCGGTAAAGGAATTAGCGGCAAGACTCCAGCAGATTGAAGCACAAAAAATGCCCGAAATTGTTGTCAAAAAATCGTTAATGAAGACATTATTTGGAAAGGACTTTAACAATAAAGATGAGGTTGATGAGGCAAGAAGCGCTTTTCGCAGCCAGAAGGAAAGGGAGAAGATAAATTTGATTACTAATTTTCCGGTACCTAATACCAGAGAAGATATAATCGAATTTATGTTGCTTGCGTCATCAAATATTAATGTTAAAGAACTATACGATGAATGGTCAAAGGCATGGTTGTCAAAATTAGAACAGGTATATCAGAAGGCAAAAATTTCCATAACCGATAAAGACGATCTGAAACAAGTTGAAACGATATACGAGAACAAAATGCGTGAGATAAGGAGTATAAAGACAAAGATGGTATTTTTTTGGGTTGGAATCGTAGCGGCCGTGTTTTTCTTTGCCGGCCTTGCATGGAACCCGGTTGCTACGATAGTTATAGCTGTTTTTGTAATAGTTCTCTTGATTGTATGTTTCAACATGGTAAAACGTAAGCACACACAAAATCATTCAAGTTAATGAGGCAAAGAGGTGTTTCGGTCGACAGTGATGAAGGCAATGTCAATCCGTGATACAGATATAAGGATGATGATTTGGTGTTGCAGGTTGACGAGACAGACTGTTTTTTTTAAGAGATAAGGAGTGGTGTCAATATGGCTCTATTTGGAAAACCTAAAGCAGGGGGATTCATGGATGAGATACGATGCGATGAACCGTCATACCTTATTTGGAAATGGCATCCTGTTGGGTCACAACTCGACAATAACAGTAGAGAAAATGCTATTCGCTTTGGCTCTTCATTAAGAGTAAAAGATGGCGAAGTGGCTGTATTTGTTTACAACCAGCCAAGTGGCATCATGCAGGATTTTATTGAGGGGCCATATGATCAGATAATTGAAACAAATAATTTTCCTGTTCTTGCCGGTATCATCGGCTTAGCTTATGAGGGTGGGACCCCATTTCAGGCAGAGGTCTATTTTATCAACTTGGCCCGTGTTATTCAGATCCGCTTCGGTGTTCCTTATTTTGATGTATATGATCCGAGATTCAACGATTTTGGTGTCCCGGTATCTGTTCGAGGGACGGTCAGCTTTCAGATTGATGATTACAGGGAATTTGTCAGACTTCACAGGTTGGCAGAGTTTGACCTTGATGATTTTCAACGGCAGGTCAGGGATGCGATAAATCGCTATGTAAAAGACACGGTCGCAAATGCTCCGGCAGCTCACAATATACCCTTAATTCAGATAGAGACTAAAATTGCTCAGATAAACGATGCAGTCGAATATGATGTAAGGGAACGGCTAAGGGAAACATTCGGTGTTCAGGTATCAGCTGTTGATATCGGTGTGATTGAACTGGATAAATCCAGTGAAGGCTACCGGAAACTTATGGCCGTTACCCAAAGCATTGAAACCGCAAAAATAGAAGCACAGACAGAAGATTGTATTGAAAGATTGCGTATCCAACGTGAGGAGGGGCAATATGCAATGCATAAACAAACGCAATCTTCCAATATGGGTGCATTTCAAGTGGAAAAGCAGGCTGAAGTCGGTATTGCAGGCGCTGAGGCTCTGGGTAAAATGGGTGCTAACGGTACCGGTGATATTAAATTCGGCGGTGGAGACGGACTCAATATGGCCTCTGTGATGGCAAGCATGGCAGTTGGTGGAGCGGTTGGCAAAAATATAGCCGACTCTATGAATAATATAATGTCAGGTGTTAATCAGTCACAGACCGTGGTGACACCGCCGCCGATTTCGTCTTCGGTGTATTATGTCGCTGAAAACGGGAAAGCTACAGGTCCTTTTGATATGAATACAATGAGGCAGATGATAGCCACAGGACAAATCAGTGTCAATACGCTGGTTTGGACGAGTGGCATGAACGTGTGGAGTCAAGCCGGGACTGTTGATGAAATTAATTCGTTATTTTCAGCCATTCCGCCCATCCCGCCGGTAGAATGAGACTTCAAAAAGGAGAGAAAACCATGAAGTGTTCAAAATGCGGAGCCGAATTGTCGGAAGGAACAAAATTCTGTTCGTATTGCGGTGAGAAGGTTGAGAAAATTCAGCCTGAGACGAATAATCATATGGATGAAGAAACAACATACTCCGATTATGACGATTCAGAAATCCTTTCAAAAGGAAAGGAAGGCAATTCTGCAGACAAGACAGATAAAGTGAGCGAGAAGATTAAGCGAAAATGCAAACAAATTTGGAATCAATCAAGTATTTACGAAAAGTTTTATGCAATTTTCCTAGTCATCTTTACTATACTGTGTCTTATCGCGTTTATTGCTGGCAAGCCGTTGGCGGGTGTTATGGCACTGTTATCTGTCATTACATTAGTGACTGCATGGGTGATGGATAAAAAATTATTAAGTGTACATAAGAGATGGCTTTCCACTGCTATGATTGTTCTTGCGCTTACTTTACTGTTGCCGTATTTTTTCGCGTTAGCACACTCGGGGAGCAATAGTAATGATGCGCAGAAAATAAGCTGGTCGGATATTGTCATGGGCGATATACTTCCGAACCCCGACTCTGATCTGGCAGAAATATATTCAAATACAGAAGAACTGCTGTCAATAGATATCTATGAAATAAAGGAATCCCAATTCAAGAGTTATGTTAAGGCCTGCTCAGATAAAGGTTTTGTCATTGAAGCGGAGCAACTGAAAGCATCTTATAATGCATTTAATCAAGGAGGCTATGAATTAAACATAGAATATGATGAAGATGAAGAAAAGATGAGCATACATGCTGAGGCACCGGTAAAATTAGTAACACTTAAATGGCCGGATAATGAGATGACAAAACTGATTCCCGTGCCAAAATCAACTATCGGGAATATTACCATGGATGATGAGACCGGTTTTTCGGCTATCATAGGAGAAACGTCACTTAAAGAATACGGTACATATGTTCAGGCATGTATAGATAAAGGTTTTATTGTAGAAGTTTCACAAGCTGAGAAGGAATTTTCAGCGATGAATTCGGAACGGTTCAGGCTTTCCGTGCAGTATATCGGAAATAACCGTATGCAGATAGATGTTAAAGAGCCCGAATACGATATCAAGATAGAAGTGAAATGCGTAGAGAATTTAATGTTCAGCAAATATGATGTAGATGTACTTGTTGACGATGAATTTGAGGGTACACTTGAGCACGGAGGAAAGGACTCTTATTCCTTGACAGTGAATCGCGGCAGTCATGTTATTCGGTTTGAGAGTGAAGAAGACGATTCGATTGATGGGGAGACAGAATTTGAAGCTACCAAACAAAATGAGACTTTTAAATTTGAAATATATTGCACAAGTTCTCAGATTGATGTAGAGAATCTTGCGGAAAAGGAAACACAGGATCAACCGGAGAAGAATTCTGATACGGATAAAGATGCTCAAGTGCAGGAACAACCGGAGGAGAATTTGACTGCGGACAATTGTCCCGAGTTGGCGACAATACTTTACGACAAAACCGCAACATACAAAAGCTATGCTGCTTTTGCTGCCAAGTATGCTGGAAGGGTAATCGAATTTGACGGAAGTACGGATTATTGCGCTACTCATGATAAATACACCACGAGATTTGATTATCTTTTAAGTTCCGGAGATTATGATCCCAATCATCAGATTGGACCGACATTTAAGTTTGAAAACGTAAACTATAATGATTTGCATACTGATTTGGAGACGGTGAGTATAGGATTGAATGTGCATATAATCGCCAGGGTAGTTTCATTTGATTATGATCACGGAATATTCTATTTGAAACCGGTTTCTGTGACAAGACGATAAGAGGACGCAAGCGTCGCGCGCCGCGCTGCCTTAAGCATATGTTTCGCGCTCTGACAGCCGGC
>CAYUIJ010000111.1:0-4649 GCA_964444735.1 uncultured Bacteroides sp.
AGAAAATTTATAAATAAAAACCGATAATTCATATTTTTTTATCGTTCCTCAAAACATTCTTTTTATTTTTGCGTAATCAAAGCACATAACGAGACAATAACAGACATTACTATTATTTACTTATTTAATTTATATATTTAGCTATGGTAAATTATAAAAATCTTGGCCTTGTAAACACGAGAGACATGTTTGCACGTGCTATCAAGGGGGGTTATGCTATTCCTGCTTTCAACTTCAATAACATGGAACAGATGCAGGCCATCATTCAGGCTGCTGTAGAAGCCAGGTCTCCGGTTATATTGCAAGTTTCAAAGGGCGCGCGTAATTATGCTAACCAGACATTATTGCGCTACATGGCTGAAGGCGCCGTGCAATATGCGAAAGAAATGGGATGCGAACATCCTGAAATTGTACTTCATCTTGACCATGGAGATTCTTTCGAACTTTGCAAGAGTTGTGTGGACTTAGGTTTCTCTTCCGTAATGATTGACGGTTCTCATTTGCCTTATGAAGAAAATGTGGAGCTTACCAGCCGCGTAGTGAAATATGCTCACCAGTATGACGTAACCGTTGAGGGTGAACTGGGCGTGCTTGCCGGTGTGGAAGATGAAGTTTGTGCAGAACATCACACTTATACACGTCCCGAAGAAGTAGTTGACTTTACTTCAAGGACCAATTGTGACAGCCTTGCAATCTCTATCGGTACCTCACACGGAGCTTATAAGTTCAAACCCGAACAATGTCATAGGGACCCTGCTACCGGCCGTCTGGTTCCTCCTCCCTTGGCTTTTGATGTGCTTAACGGCGTAATGGAAAAACTTCCGGAATTCCCAATCGTATTGCACGGTTCTTCTTCTGTACCTCAGGAGTATGTGGATACAATCAATCAGTTTGGCGGTAAGCTGGAAGCCGCTATCGGTATCCCTGAGGATGAATTGCGCAAGGCGGCTAAATCAGCTGTTTGCAAAATCAATATTGATTCAGACAGCCGCCTTGCCATGACTGCCGCAATCCGTAAAGCATTTGTTGAGAAACCGGCAGAATTCGATCCGCGTAAGTATCTTGGTCCGGCTCGTGACGAAATGAAGAAACTCTATATGCACAAAATTGTGAATGTGTTGGGCTCAAATGACAAACTTGCCAAATAAGTTACTGACCGATAACGTCAACGGAGCCCGCATCCCTGGGGATGCGGGCTCCGTTGACGTTATGCAATGCTTGAACGCTCAATAATCGGGGGTGCTTGTTTACCGGGTAGCATAATAAGTCGTGCTCATAATTATATCACGTGCCTGTCTTACGCCTTGAGCATCGGGAGTTACGTTCAGGTATTCTCCGTTTTGCAGATTCATGTCTACGGTTCCATCTTCGCGCAGTTTCAGAATTTCATAGGTTTTACCGTTGCTTACCACATTCCAGCTTTGTTCTTTACCGTCAAACTTCAGTTCTATCGGTTTTTCTTCGCCTTCCTTTTCAATTGAGTAACCGTCTTTGGTAGTCGTAATAAGATATTTTCCGTTTTCGCTCTGCACTTCCTTTACGATACCGGCCGTCATCGGATTGTTGTTGCTCCAAAATTCAATGGTGTTGAAGACACAGAGGTCGGCTACAAAGGCAAGTTCATATACAGGTACGATGTAGAGGCCTATATGAATCAGTGTATTCAGAAATTTGTTGTCCGTTGCCTGTGCGTTCCAGTTTTGTACCTTGCTTACGGTTGCATACGAACCGATGCATGAAGCCAGTGTCAGTCCAGACAATACAATGCAGATGATGAAAGTTTTGAATGTTTTCATGTTATTTATAGTTTAATTAAACAATGTGCTATTGTTATTCCATATTGGAATGAAACGTCAATAACAAGTAAAAGTATAGCTTTCTTTTTAAATATGATTCAAATATGTTTTATAACATAAAATGAAAGTGTCATTTTGATTTGATATTTATGCGGAACTAAAAAAGGACAAGAGAAAAGCCGTGCGTGCCGGCAGCGGGAACGGCAGACCCGCCGGGCGGATAAAACATGCGCCGGTCCAATTCCGCCAGCGGGCACATACTAACCCGTTATACTGTTATCTCACCGCAAATAGGCGTATTCATCCTGTATTTTACTTCGTGCGGTCCCATACCATACCCCAATAAAAACATTAGCTTGGTTAATGCAGACTCTACCGTACTGTCATGTCCGCTGATAACTCCGGCTTCACGCAAATGAATACCCGTTTCGTAACGTTCCATCTCAACAGTTCCGGCCAGGCACTGGCTTATATTGACTACAATCAAGCCGCGATCTACGGCATTTTTCAATTGTCTGATAAACCATTCTTTCTGCGGGGCGTTACCCGAACCAAATGTTTTCAGTACAACGGCTTTCAAGCCGGGAATATTCAATATATTTGCTACAAAATTTTCTTGAATTCCAGGGAATAAGGTTAGAATCAACACATTGGTATCAAATAAATAATGAGGTTTTAAAGGAAGCGATAAATCTGTCTTGCGGATTCTGTCCTCAATAAAATTTATATGAATGCCAGCCGTAGCCAGTTCCGGATAATTGAATGAATAAAATGCGTTAAAGTGCTCCGCATTCAATTTAGTAGTCCTATTGCCTCTTAACAAATGATTTTCAAAGAAAATACAAACCTCCGGTACGATGGGAGTACCATCCGGATGTTTGGATGCCGCTATCTCTATCGCTGTAATCAGATTTTCACGAGCATCTGTACGTAACATATCAATAGGCAATTGACTGCCTGTAAGAATAACGGGCTTTGCCAGATTCTCAAGCATAAAGCTTAGAGCCGAAGCCGTAAAAGACATTGTATCGGTGCCATGCAAAATCACAAACCCGTCATATCTCTCATAATTATAATGGATAATGCGCACTATTTTTGCCCATAATGCCGGTTCCATGTCAGAGGAATCAATTGGAGGATTAAACTGATATGTGTCAATCCGATAATTAAACTGGTTCAACTCCGGTATATGATGGCACAGGTGATCAAAATTAAACGTTTCCAAGGCACCGTTTTCTGAATTTTGAATCATTCCAATCGTGCCGCCTGTATATATTATCAAAACAGAAAGATTTTTCTTTTGTAACATAGTGCATATATAATATATGCACAAAGATAGCATTTTTTCCATATCACATGGTATTATGCTTGGGAAATATCATTCTTTCTCATCATACCTGCAGATGGAATTAAAAGTGACCTAACGGGGTTCAGGCTGTCAAATTCCAGTCACTGCATGCGCGGTGTCTGCAAGTGTTTTCCATTGGATGCGCGACATCCCGCCCGAACCGAGGCAGCCTTCATGGGCGGCTTTGTCACATCCTGACGCCGGAGCGCCGGCTATAATATAACCCCGGACAGTGAGTCGGCGGCGGGCGATCGTATCCTGTCATTCCTAAAAGAATGGAGGAATGCTTCATCTTAGAATCGTCTATCGCCGAACTGTTTTGTCCCGTATTATTTTTGAAATCAATCGGTTGAATTCAAGCTTGGAACCCGATTCTTTTTCGGGCCAGGTCAGTTATACGCTCATTGCGGCAAATCTCAATGATTGCCGGCAGATCAATGGTGTCTTGTCCGGATAAAATGGCGTTTACCATGTATTTCCGGGTAATATTCTCTATTTCTCCACCGGAAAGATCGAACTGAGAAGCAAGGCTGCGGGCGTTAGCCTCCTGCAATGACGGCAGCATAGCCTGCCAGATTTGAGCGCGGGCCTCCGCCGTAGGGCGATCGAACCGTATTTTATAAAGGAAACGGCGTTCAAAAGCCTTGTCAAGATTAGTCGTGAGGTTTGTAGTGGCAATCATGATGCCGTCAAGTGTTTCCATCTCCTGAAGGATGATATTCTGTATGGAATTTTCCATTTTGTCCACAGCACGGGTCGCCCCTTCCATACGTACGCCAAGAATGGCGTCGGCTTCGTTGAAAAGCAGAATCGGGGCGAGCGATGAGTCCTTACAGATATTACGGTATCTGTCAAAAAGCTTCTTTATGTTCTGCTCACTCTCTCCAACCCAGCAGCTCTTGATTTTATCAACATCTACACGGAAAATGTCGCGGCCCGTAGCACGGGCTGTCTGATATACGGTCTCGGTCTTGCCGGTTCCCGGCGAACCATAAAAAAGGCAACAGAACCCAACTCTCATTCCTGCATTTCGCAAACGGCTCCGAACCTCATTAAAACGACTGGCGGAAAGTATTGACAAAAGCTCATTTACCTGACTTTTTTCAGAAGCGCTGTAAATCAGCTTCTTTTCCGGGAACGAATCAGATTTAATCAAGCTATGGTCAGATTTGGGCTTTACCGCCAAATCCAATTCGGAAAGCAAATCGGTTTTGGCATACGTTGTCAATTTGAAACAGTCTGAGCGAGCCATTCCGTCCTCATTGACATTTTCAATCAGGTTATGTTTAAACAGTCCTGATGTGCGGCTACGAAGTCCGCTTTTACACCAATATGGGATTTTATTATTATCATACAGATCGTCTATGTCATGAAAGCCGATACAGTCATCATCATTTTCAATGAAAAGATGAGCCATAAAGACGAATAACAGAACATCTTCATCATCAAAGGCAAAACCTTTCAGTGTCATAGCAAAGTAAGTGGCCTTTATTTCTGTGATATAG
>CAYUIJ010000112.1:0-4579 GCA_964444735.1 uncultured Bacteroides sp.
ATTCATGGTTTGACATACGGCAAATATACTCTTGCTGACTGCCAAAACAAGGCAGCATGCCTGACTGTTTTGTCTTTTATAGCAAACAGCAAGCAATGGCGCCCTGTTGAATGTGATTTCATCAACAGCCGCCGTAGTATTTTCCTATTCCACCGATATTGGCGATTATCCACGCGATAAATGCTTTCATGGTCAGAAATCCAGTAATGGGACAGCCGGATCATTGAACACCTGTGCGAATTTTTCCAGGTCGGCCAAAGGCGAGGATGTGACGATGCCGCTGATTCCCTGCATGGCCAATATGATGGCATCCTTATTATTCGTCTCGATGGCTTTGTCCAGCAGTTCGTAATGTTTGGACAAAGCCTTGTCACGCTCGCCGAATCTCTTGTTCAAAAAGGCTTCGCATAGCTTATACTTCGCCGCCACTTCGGCAAGTTTCGCGCCGCTCCACGCTTTGACAGCGGCCACGTCTTTTTCAACCTGCATACTGGCGTGGTATACATTTGCGATATTATTGACTGTATCTATCCCCTTATTAATAAGGTCCGCATTTAAAGATTCCTTTTTAGGAGCCGTTTGTGATGACGGTTTCTCATTGACATACTCGAATTCATCATACTTGTTATCCATAGCCTATTTTATTTTTGATTTGGTAATCTTGTTGTAAGCATTTGTCGCTTCCACTAATTGCCGGAGTTCGTCCATTGACACAAGGGTCACATTCCTCTGCCCGAAAACCTTTTCCCGCAACGGAGCATAAATGCGCACAAATCCCTTGTTTGCATTGACGATTGCCTTGGCGATTTCCAGAGAGCGAAGCAGTCCGGCCTTGCTTTCTGTATACATCGAACTGATTTTACCGAAGTCTTTTACAATGTCTGCCTGTGCCAACTTATTGTTTTCTATCGCCACGCTCCTCTCTGCAAGGTAGTTCAGTCCCGCCATTACGGCTGTTCCTGCCGCGGCCGTCTTGGGATTTTCGCCTGCCCATTTCCGTATATCCTTATTCGAGGAAATCATGTCTAACGCCATAGTCGCCCCGTTGGTCAGGGCCTCCAAACTGTCAAGGGACAAATCCGTTGCATCAAGGTTTGCCGACTTCAGCTCCATCCCCTCCAATTTCAGAGTGTCTTTCTGCGTTGTGAGGGTTTTCCCTCCTACATTGTCACGGATAAAACCCAGCAATTCCATACTCAAATAAATGTTGCGGTAGGCTGCCAGCCGGACTGTTGCCAGAAGCCGGTTCATCGGGGGTACGAATGACCGCAGTTCCTCATATTCCCGCTGTGCATTGATAACGAGATGCTGCATCTCACGGGTCTGTTCCGTCATTTTACGCGTTGAAGTAAAGCCGAGAAAGTTTGTCGTGTCAATATCTACCAGCTCCTTTAACTTCTTATTGAATCTGCCCAGTGTTTTGGCTTTTAGTCTTTTCTGCCCGTCAGCTATTATGGTGTCTATCTCAAGTACGCCGCCACTGAGAATATCCTGCTCGTCATTGTCCATTCGCAGCAGATTGAGATTCCGCAAGGATGAATCGAGCTGTTCCCGGTACGGGACATAAACCGCAGGATCGGAACACTCCAATGACATACTGATATCGTAGAACGCCTGCAACTTCAAATTATACAAATCAATGCCGCTATATTGAGGATACTCCCTTATGTATTTTTCTACCTTTTTTGCTGTATTATGGTTGGTGATACCCCAGCCGTCCGGCAACGGAAGGCCGTAAATTTCCTTGAAACGCTCAGCCATCCGTTTCCTTCTGATCTTTCTGGCTTCGAGCAATAATATGACTGAGGAAACAACAAAGCCGATTCCCCAATGCAAGAGCCACGCAACCACGCACAAGGAAACAATCCCGATAGTCTTGAATGTCTTTTTCACAAAATCCGGATTAACTAAACAGGCTGGCAATCCATGAAGTTATGACAGCCACAAGGTGAAACAAAAGATATATGAGGTAACACATCAATGCAATAAGGATGGCCGAAATAACCGCCTTCTTGTTGATTTCATGAATTATGTCCTCATCACCGTCAACATATCCTACGATCAGCCTCCAGTTTTTCAGATAGGATCTGTTGAAAAAGTCGCATATATTGCCTATCCAGAACGGAATCATTCCTATCAATGAATCGACAAGCACATTCAGCACCACAGCGAGAGTCAGCGGTATTGACTTAATCCTTACCAGACACAAATAAACGGACGGCAGGCATCCCAAAGATGTGATTATGTCTCCGATTCCGGGGAACAACCCCAAGATAGGATCCAAATGATATTTATCCATGATCTTTGTTATCTTCTCTACAATAACGTAGGAGAAAGAGGTCTCCATTTTCAACCTTAGCTCTTCTCTTTTCCGGGTTTTCCTGTCCGGTTCTTCCTGTTCTTTTTGGGGAACGGGATACTGACTCCAGTAATTTTCCTGCCTCATAACCTCATAAAACATTAAAAATTAAAAACATTAAAAATTAAAAATACATCTGCACGTTCCTTGGATATGCCCAATGAATCGCGTAACCTGTCCCGACAACCGGTGTGCGGAAATTACTCCGCCATTCTCAAGACAGGCCTTGACTTCATCGGCATACTCCTGTCCGCCTGGCGCGAGAGTGTCGGGATCGCATGTCTTTTCAAGCTCATTCCGCCCCCAACTGCTCATCTCTTTGATTCCTTCCATACCGGCATCATTGTCCGTGCATGACATAGCACTGCCCCCGTCTTCCAGAAAGGCCTTGCAGATTCTTTCGTCCTCTTCGGCCGTATCCGAGGCACAGGTAGAGGCAGCTAAAATCGCTCCAGTCTATGTCCTTCCGGATAAGTGCCGGATGTCCGCCCACACGGGCCTCAACGAGCCCTTCCTTCATGTAAATCTCCGCCTCGTCAAAACTTTGGATATAACGGATCACGTTGTCACTCCAGTTGGTGTGATTGCGGATATAGTCCATCTCCTGTCGAGTCATGACCTCGTTAGAAATTGCTTTGTTTTCCGTTTTCATGATCTTTTGTTTTGTAATGTAAGACTTTCTATTCGCCTTGTTTCGGCCAAAAAGTCACGTTCATTATCACTCTTACTGTTTTAGAGATCGAAACAGTTTCAGAAAAAGAAGCAGACATTGAAAAGAATTTGCAGCATTTCAATGTAAAAGCTGCATCTAACAAATTTTGTGTTTCTTCGCTAACAACAAAACTGATACGACTGCTCTCAATTAACTTACCTTGTGGATTTCTGTTTTCTATGACTGATTTTACATCGCCGGAATTTAACTTAAGATTGTTTGCTATTTCTCGCGCTTTTTCATAATCTTCTGTTTTATATTCAGTTCTTTCCCATTTTGTTTCCGTTTGAAATGATCTCTTTATTTTATTTTCTTCCTCTTTTTTCATAGACGCATCCATATCAACCATCCAGAATTTAACGTTCCCCTTTGCATCTATATCTCTCTTTCTCAGATTTCTTATTTCTACCTCACAATTAAAGGACTTAGCACCTAATAATCCGAGGATCTGTATTAATTTCAGATATTTATTACGATATATAGCCATTTCGGCATTCTGTGCCAAATGATATATATTGGAATAAAATGGATCTTTTATCAACACAGTTCCACGGTCAACTAAAGAAGGCAAGTCGTATCCTTGTTTTCTCAGCTGTTCAGATTTGTCTATATATTCGTCTATGGAGACAATCTGAACATTTCTATCTAACTTGTCCGCACGTCCGCCCCAATTATAATTTCGGGATCTCTCATCGGTATCTATCAAGATGACATCTTTTTGCAGTAATTCACACATACTTTACTCCTTATTACTAATTATTAGAACAACGGCTTATTAAAACAACGGTGACTACTATTAGAAAAACGACAACCGCTGCTGGGACGACAACTCTATTTCTTCGAAGTTTTTTTTTGTCCTCCATTTTTTTAATCATCTCGTCAACCTTTGTTCGATCTTCTCCGATAAAACTCCGCTTGCCTCCCAAAATTTTACCACATTCTTCAAGCCCTTTCCAAAAGGCCTCTGGATCCCTCGATTTGCTCACAAATACAAATGCCATTCTACGACCGCGAAAGTCTTTCTCTTGAAAAGACCCTTGATAAAAAATACCCTCCTTTCGCACATCAACCAAAAAGTTAGGAGAAAGGTTCTCACTCCCGGTAATATCGCCAGATTTCCGACTCCCAATTATGTGCCTTATCGGCCAATCCAACATCTCCCGCATTTCTTGCCGATATTCGCTGATACGATCCTCGGTGAGAATTTCATTATCCACGATGTACGTGTCTTTTGCTGTGGGTGTCTCATTCTGCGTCCAAAATAAATAGTGATTAATCATTTTGTTAAAATATTTTTCTTATGATTTTCTTTACATCTTCTTTATTTGTTATGTCGGCAACAAAACAGTTTGTTTGTATCATCTTGCGATATGGTTTTTCTTTAAGTATCTCAACAAACTGTCTTCCTGCACTTTCTTTTGTCATGTCAGATCTCTTGTTCGCAAAATAATTACAAATAATCACGACATTGTTTTGAATATCTATGATTTTACACGTTGCATATACAT
>CAYUIJ010000113.1:0-1012 GCA_964444735.1 uncultured Bacteroides sp.
TGTGGGAAGAGGAACGCATCGGGCAAATGGCGGATGAGTACGCCGGACGCATCATTGCTATGGGAACTCCGGCGCAGATCACCGTCCATCTGATGGGAGAAATGACATTCTGCTACTCTCTCTTGCGCAAACTGCACAAGAAAGGGATACGTTGCATAGCCTCTTGTACGCAGCGTAATGTGGAAGAAATCGCAGGAGGGGAGAAGCGGGTTTTTTTTGGTTTCGAACGGTTCCGTGAATACACTGATGAATAAAGCAGGGAACTATTATGGTGAACGGGGAAAGGAACAAGGAAAAGACTGTTATATTGAAAAAAGGCCAGCAACACGCTTTCAACCGGCTGGTCGGGTTTATACGTGACAATAATGCAAAGGTTTTCATCCTGAAAGGCTATGCCGGTACGGGGAAAACCACCATGGTGAAAGTCCTTGTCAAGGAACTGTATCGCCGGAACCTGCCCTATTCCTTGTTGGCTTCTACCGGCAGGGCCGCAAAGATTCTTAGCAATGTGACTAACCAGCGGGCGCAAACCGTTCATAGCGAGATCTACAAGTATCAGGGCTTAAGCGAAGATTTGGAAAGCGTGGTGCAGGAACGGGAGCGGACAGGGATAGATTCTACCGGACAGATTCTTATCAGATTTGATTTTGAACAGGTTACCCGTAAAGATACTGACGCATGGTATTACATTGTGGATGAAGCCTCTATGGTCTCCGATGCGGAGGACAAGACGGCGACTCAGGCAGTCTTTGGGAACGGGCGTTTATTGCAGGATCTTCTAAACTATGATAATGTGGGGAAGTTTGTTTTTGTGGGAGACGCCTGCCAACTTCCTCCGATACAGCAGAGAGTGTCTCCGGCATTGTCCGTGCCTTATTTCCGTGATGTGTTTAACATCCGGGCGGAAGAAGTGGAACTGACAGAGATCATAAGGCAAGAGGCGTGGAATGATTTGGTGCTCGCTTCACAACGGCTACGCAAGCTCTACTTTAATCCGCCATCCATCAAATGG
>CAYUIJ010000113.1:1088-4327 GCA_964444735.1 uncultured Bacteroides sp.
TGCCGGGCTTACTTTTTTGAAAATTTCTGTTGAAGAATTGTTTACCAAGAAAGAGTATTCCCAGCTCATGATTGCAGATATTCTATATGCCAACCAGACAAACCTGTCACAACTCCAGCAAAAAGAACTGTTTGTTGATTTCTATATCCGCATGAAACGAAAAAAGATTGGACAAAGGCATCCGATGTTTGAACAGATGCTGATGGAAGATCCCTACCTGAACGCCCTGCGTGCCGTCTTCGGCTATGCCCTGACATGCCATAAGGCCCAGGGCGGAGAATGGAACCATGTTTATTTGGACATACCCCGCAGCTTCCCTCTTATGGAAAAACCGTATGTATACCAATGGGTATATACGGCCGTCACTCGTGCAAAGGAAGAATTGTTTACTGTAAATGATTTCTGGGTGGAATAAATCAATGGCAATATATGGAACTGGTCTTAAATACATTTGGAACATCTCTCAATAGAGACAATGAGGGATTTGTCATTAGCCATAAGGACGGCAGGCAACGCATCCCCGTGGAGGGTATAAAATCCATTCAAATCAGTAGGGGCGCACAGATTACAAGTGATGCCGTCATGTTGGCAATAGAGAATGAAATAGAGGTGCTTTTCATGGATCGGTCGGGTATGCCGGTAGGACGTATCTGGAGTCCGAAATATGGTTCTGTTTCTACAATCCGTAAGGGCCAGCTGAATTTCACCTTTTCAAAAGAAGCTTTGGCGTGGGTTAAGGAGATTATCCGCCAGAAGATGGAAAACCAGCAGGCATTGCTGCTGATGATGAAAGCGGATACGGATGAATTGAACAGAAAACGCGAGAAAGCCATCTCCCGTCTGGAAGATTATCGTACAAAAATCGCTGCTTTGGAGGGAGATATTGTGTCTGACGTGTCTTCCCAGTTGCGGGGCTGGGAGGGAGTGGCCTCCAAAATATATTTCGAAGCGCTCAATTGGTTTATTCCCGAAGCCTATCGTTTCGAGAGCCGTTCGCAACATCCGGCAACGGACGTAACGAATGCCTTCCTGAATTATGGCTACGGAATATTGTATGGGAAAATAGAGGGTGCGTTGATTAAAGCCGGCATTGACCCCTATATAGGCGTACTTCATCGGGATGACTACAATCGTCCGGTGCTGGTGTATGATGTAATTGAATTATTCCGTGTCTGGGTGGATTATGTTGTATATAGCCTGATAGCGCAGCAGGTAGTGACAGAGGAATATTATTCGGTGCGTGAAGACGGGTCTTATTGGCTGGAAGGATTAGGCAGACGCATATTGATTCAGTCGCTTAATGACTATCTTGACGAGATGATAACAATAAAATCCGTTTCCCGCTCGCGGGTTACGCAGATCCAGCTGTACGCACAGCAACTTGCCCAACAATTTAAACGGTTTGAATAACGATGCTGTTGATAGGAACTAACATAAGAAGCAGTGCTGATTTGTTGAAAAAGGTGACGATAGATTATCTTTACCATAGCATCCGCAATCCAAAATCTGAGATTAGTGCGAGAATTCGCCAGTTGCGTATCGTCAGGCGTCTGAACGGCAGGCAATATTCTGATTTGAAACGGACTTTGCCATACGTGGTGTGCGGCGTGTTTAATCCCCCTTTCCGGCGTACAGAGAATTTCGCATATATTGAATATTTTATGGTGGATATTGATCATTTGTCTGAGAAAGGGCTGCTTCCTTCAGAGGTACGAAAATGCATTGAGCAGGACAGCCGGGTTGTCCTTTCCTTTTTATCTCCAAGCGAGGATGGGTTGAAAGTGCTTTTCCGGCTTAAAGAACGTTGTTATGATGCCGGCATTTATTCTTTGTTTTATAAAGCCTTTGTCCGTCAATTCTCGGCAGAATATCAATTGGAGCAAGTAATTGATGCGCGGACGTGTGATGTTTGCAGAGCGTGCTTTGTCAGTATGGATCCCGATGCTTATTATGCTATTGATGCTGCGGCTGTAGATTTGCATGCATATCTGGATGTTTCAAATGCGATTGGCTTGCAGGATATGAAATCTATGTTTTCCAAGGAGGAAAGGGAGCAGGAAAGCGAGAAGGAAAAAGAAGTCGCATCGGTAGATCCGGATGCGGAAGTGATGGAGAGAATTAAGAGTCTGCTTTATCCCAAAGAGGTGAAGCAGGCTGAGAAAGCACCGGTTTATGTTCCTGAACAGTTGAATGAAGTGATGGCAGATTTAAAAAGCTATATCGAGAATACCGGCGTTATTGTGTACGATATTGTGAATATCCAGTATGGAAAGAAACTGAGGATGAAAGTTGGGTTACGCCAGGCGGAAATCAATCTGTTTTATGGGAAACACGGGTTTAGCGTTGTTCAGACACCGCGTTGCGGCACTTCTTCGGAACTCAACCAGATGATGGCGGATTTAATCAATATGTTTTTGGATGAAAATATATAATATGTTCTTATCGGATGGTAAAAAAGAGAGCGAAGGAATCATTAAATTTTCCTCAGATAATAAGGAAACTGAAGAATGCTGGTATATCAGGAAACAAAATGATAAATCGTATACCTAACGATTATGATGTTATTCCTGATTTGCCTTCCCGTGTAAAAGAAATAATAGGATTGATTAACAGACCTAAAAGACCGGCTACCAATATGTTGTTTTTTGTAATGTATGATATTGAGAGTAACAAAGTGCGTTATCAAATCGCCAAATATTTATTGCGTACAGGATGTTTCCGTGTGCAGCGCTCTATCTTTTTAGCGGACATATCCACGGATAAGTATAACATGATTCGCCATAATCTTGCAGAAGTACAATCTCTATATGACAATCACGACAGCATATTAATTGTTCCCGTTTCTACCGATTGTCTTCAGGCTATGAAAATAATCGGTAAGTCAATAGACATAGATATAATAATGAAATCAAAAAACACGCTGTTCTTTTAGATTTTATTAACAACAGTTCTTTGAAATATTGATTAAATTTGCACCCTTAATTGAAGAGGCATTTTTTTGATTGAATATATGAGTAAAGACAGAATATTAGCATCGTATTTTTATGAGAATCAGAGCTTTATTAAAATTGCTCTCGTAGAGTAACTTCCATTACAATAAGGATTAAGACTCTTTTTCCAAAATTCATTCAAGTTGTTTGTTTCCTCGTAGAGTAACTTACATTACTATATGGATTAAGTCTCGTCGGCTCCTTTGCTGAGACGAGGAACTCCTCACGCTCGTAGAGTATCTTCCATTA
>CAYUIJ010000114.1:0-4284 GCA_964444735.1 uncultured Bacteroides sp.
GTGCGGAGGAGATTGTATTGAATGAGGTGATCTACAACTGATTTTCCGGCTCCAAATCCGGCAAATGAACATTGGAACAGGCGGCGGTTATTTTGCATAAGGGTAACCGCCGCCTGAATTTCAGTGCCATGAGCATTCGAAACATAACGTGGTCTTGAAAACATGATGCAAAAATGTTATAATAATTTAAAATCAATGAGGGGAGAGTGATTGCAGAATGTCATTAGCTGAATCCATAAAAATGACTCGTCAAAAGCTATTTATGTCGCAAGAGGATTTCGCTAAAGAGATTCATGTTTCCATTGCGACAATCAATCGTTGGGAAAATGGCAGAAGCAAGCCAAGTCTTGTTGCAATTAAAAGCATAAAGTCTTTTTGCGAAACGAACCATCTCCCTTTTGATACTATTGAAGCGGAATGGTTAAATCAGTCACTGGATGAATGAGGTGAAAAAAGTGGCAAGAGTAGACGCTTTTAATAAAGGAAGAATGAATAAAGATGATGAGTTTTATACCCGCCTTGTAGATATAGAAAATGAATTACACTACTACAAAGATTATTTTGCCGGAAAAACTGTTTTCTGCAATTGTGATGACCCATATGAAAGCAATTTCTTTAAGTATTTTGCTATGAACTTTAATTATCTGGGACTGAAGAAACTCATTACTACTTGCTATGCCACATCTCCTGTTATGTACACGCAACTTACACTTTTCGGAGAAGAAGAACAGTTGGAAGAAAAAGGAGAAGGTAGAAAGCCCTACAAAGTGGAGATTACTTCCGTCGAAGATGCCAATGGAGATGGAGCTGTTGATCTTGATGACATTGAAATATTGCTAAATAAAAACAAACCCGAATTGCTCAAAGGTGATGGAGACTTCCGCTCTGATGAGTGTATGGCGTTGTTTCACGAAGCGGATGTCGTCGTCACGAATCCGCCGTTTAGCCTTTTCAGAGAGTTTATAGAGCAGCTGATTAAATATGAAAAAGACTTTCTAATAATTGGCAGAGAAACGGCGGTGTCATATAAAGAAGTGTTTCCGCTATTCAAAGACAATAAAGTATGGTACGGCTATACACACGCAAAAGAGTTTATGCGTCCTAATGGCGAAACACAAAGCTTTGGAAATGTAACGTGGTTCACCAATATAGAGGTGCAGAAACGCCATGAGAAATTAATATTATATAAAAAATATAACCCCAATCATTATTTGTCCTATGAAAACTTTGATGGAATTGATGTTCCTACAATCACAGAAATCCCTTGCGATTATGACGGAATAATGGGTGTTCCCTCAAGTTTTATGTTTTACCATAACCCTGAACAGTTTGAACTTATAGGATATGGGAAGGGAGAGCTTGCAAAATCTGTAGGCGTTACCAAAAACTACCGTGGAAGAACAGATTTAGCTGTTTTTTCAAACGGTAAACATAGCTGCCCTTTTTCAAGAATACTCATAAGGAGACGAAACAATGGAGATTAGGGAACATGATGTTACCATCCGTGAACTGATTGACGGTTATGTCGACAATCAGGAAGATGGTGTCTATGGTTATCACGGTAAATTGAACATAAGACCGCCGTACCAGAGAGAGCTTGTCTATACAGAGGATAAGCAAAGGGATGTCATAAAGTCCGTCAGAAGCGGCTTTCCTCTTAACGTCATGTACTTTATGGAAAACGAGGATGGCACTCTTGAACTATTGGACGGTCAGCAGAGGACGCTTTCAATCTGCCGTTATTGTGATAATCAATATTCGCTTAATTTTGACGGACAGCCCAAACAGTTTCACAATCTCGGAACAGAAGCTCAAAACCAGATTCTCGATTATGTGATAAAGGTCTATTTCTGCAAAGGCACAGTTGACGAGAGAAAAACTTGGTTTGAAATCATCAACTTTAAGGGCGAAGCACTGACTCACCAAGAACTGCTTAATGCCATTTATTCCGGTCCTTGGGTGACGGATGCAAAGAGGTATTTTTCAAAGACCGGGTGCGCCGCCTATCAGATTGCGAACGATTATCTGAACAATAAATCGGCTATAAGGCAGGAAATCTTTGAAGTAGCTCTTAAATGGATCGCTGACAGCGAAGGTATAGATTACGAAGAATATATGGCAATTCATCAGCATGACAATAATGCAGAGCCTTTATGGAATTACTTTAAGAGTGTTATAGAATGGGTAGAACGAGTTTTCGGATGTCCTGATAATTACCGAACCCCAATGAGGAAAGTGGACTGGGGTATCCTCTACAACAAATATCATCAAAACCAATACGACACGGCAATTATGGAGGAAAAAGTCAATGCTCTCATAAATGATTACGAAGTTTCTCGTGACCAAGGCGTTTACGAATTTGTTTTTGACGGTGATCCCAGACATTTGAATCTCCGCACTTTTGATGAACGAACAAAGAAGACAGCATACAAGAAGCAAGGGGGTATCTGTCCAATATGCAAACAGCATTTTGAATATAGTGAAATGCAAGGAGATCACTGGAAGCCGTGGAGTAAAGGCGGTACAACGACGCCGGAGAATTGCAAAATGCTTTGTATTTCCTGCAATATACAGAAGTCTAACAAACAAGCCGCCGAAATACGGCAAAAATCTTATGCGGATGTTATTTCAACTACTTAAGATGTTTTGCCAAAACAATTTTTTCACAATAACAGTATAGGTATGTTACTTGGCGAGGAGTAAAAAGTAATGGTTGATAATTACAGAGTCTTGGAAGATGCTGTAAGGGAATCGTATGCAAGCGTTGTCTGGTCACATAAAATACAAGAAAAGCAATCAGATATATACGCCAAGAAATTCAAAAGGATGGAAACAATCAATATAGCGTCTGCTTCCCTTACATCTGTTGGGATTATCGCTATAATTTTTACAGACCCTCTATGGCTGAAATTGATTTCAACATTAGTTTCCTTTGTTACCGTTTATATTACTGCATATTTTAAGTCGTTTGATTTACAAAAGCTTATAACTTCGCATAAAGCGTCTGCTAATAAACTGATTTCTGTAAGAGATCGGTTTATGGTGTTGCTGACTAAAATCAGACTCCAGAGCGATTCTGTCGAAAATCTCCTTTTGGAATATAATGAGTTGGTTAAGAGTACAGACGAGATATATTTAGAAGCCCCAAGCACAACTGATGAAGCAGTTGAGAGAGCAAGAAAGGCTTTGAAAATAAAGAAAGACAATACATTTTCAGAGGAAGAGATTGATTTATTTCTTCCGTATTCACTTAGGAGGGAAAATAATGAGCAATAATGTTCAGAAGCGCGGAGAAGTAATACCGCAAAGTACGAGAAGCCTAATTTCTTTGCGCTACCACACTGTAACCAAGGCAATCAATAATGAGTTTTGGAATTCCTCAAGCGATACTCTGCATAGTTTATATGTTGGTAGCTACGGAAGAAACACGGCTATTGATACGAGCGATATAGATATTCTTGTTGAACTTCCAAGCAATCTTTTTGACCACTACAATAAGCTAAGTGGTAATGCTCAGTCTCGGTTATTACAAGCAGTGCGAAATGCGATTCTGAATGCTTATCCAAGAAGCGATATCCGAGCCGATGGACAGGTTGTAAAAATTGCTTTTTCGGATGATATATATTTTGAAATTGTTCCGGCATTCAAGAATTGGAATGGCAGTTACATATATCCAGATTCCAATTTGGGTGGAAGATGGATGTCAACAAATCCAAAAGCAGAGCAGGAAGCAATGGCTCAGAAAAATAGAAGCAGTAATGGCTTGCTGTATGATACTTGCAAACATATTCGATTTATCCGTGATAATGATTTTTCATCTTATCATTTATCGGGAATTGTAATTGACAGCTTTGTCTATGAAGCTATCAGAGATTGGAGGTGGTTGAATAGCAACGAATCTTCCACTCAGCCAATTGGAACTTATGAGAATATCTTACTTAATTATTACAATCAACACGGAATACACTGGGGTTCAAGTATTACTGCACCCGGTAGCAATGATACCGTGTCTACTTCTTCAAGCTATGAGTGCCTTGGAAAAGTATTGAGAAGTATGGTTTAGGCAAATACACAAATAATCTTTTCAAAGGCGACCAACCGTAAAAAGCTGGTCGCTTTTATTTTGCCCATCAAAAGAAAGAGGTGAACGCTATGTCAAACAACCAACTGGAAAAGCTGGAACACGAAAGGCATGTTGCAGAGAAAAAGCTGACAGCCGCCCGGCACAGGGAGAAGCGACTGCGGAAGGAAATGCAGACGCTGACCCGCTCAGAACGGACGCAC
>CAYUIJ010000115.1:0-3977 GCA_964444735.1 uncultured Bacteroides sp.
TGTGAAAAGATTGGACCATATATTGCTGAGGTAAATGAAAGAAATATTGATTCAAACGTCAAGGTGGTACAAGGTGTTAATAGCACAGGGGCATTTACAGAAACAAAAGCTAATATGGCAGGTATAGACATCAAAAACTATAAAATTGTAAAAAATGGGCAGTTTGCCTATAATCCATCACGAATTAACCTTGGTTCAATTGCCCTGTTAAAAAACGAAGATTGCATTGTTTCCCCAATGTATGTGGTGTTTGAAGTAGTCGATAAAGAAAAAATTATTCCAGAGTATTTAATGATGTGGTATGAGCGCAAGGAATTCCAAAGAAGTACACTATTCTATGCTACTGGTTCAGTTCGCGACACTTTTATTTTTGGTGATATGCAGGATGTTGAGATTCCAATCCCTGATATTGAAATCCAGCAATCCATAGTTAACGTTTACAAGGTTTATATGGAACGGAAGGAAATAAACGAGCAACTGAAATCACAGATCAGGGATATTTGTCCCATACTGATTAAAGGGTCTATTGAAGAGGCAAAAGAGGCGTGAACCATGGCTAAGCTGAAAGATTATAATGGCCGCTACTGTGAGTCCGATTTTGAACTTGCTTTTATAAGTATGCTTGAACAAGAGGGTTGGCAGTATCTGCCAGGAAACAAAATTGGCCGCCAGCGAAAAGACGATGTGCTGATTGCCAATGATTTCAGAGATTTCTTGACGATGACTAATGCGGATTTAACAACAGAAGATATCTCACAAATTTATGACAGCGTTCGACTTGTCGGCGGTGAGAGTGATTTTGCCACTCTACATAAGGTTTATGGCTGGATGGTGGACGGTTTTCAATTTACGTCATCAGACGGAATTGCGAGGATGGTCTCGCTGATTGATTTTGAAAGGCCGGACAACAATACCTTCCGTGTCGTAAATCAGTTATCTGTGGAATATGTAAACAATGGTCAGAGGGAGACCCGTCGCCCGGATGTGCTTCTTTATATCAACGGATTGCCGCTTTGCATTGTAGAACTGAAGAATCCTGCGGACGCAAACGCTACCATATATGATGCCTGGGAGCAGATCAATATCCGCTATTGGAGAGACATTCCACACCTGCTTCACTACTGTCCTCTTGCTTGTATTTCGGACGGTGTGAAAACAAGGCTTGGTACAGTACGCACGCCCTATGAGCATTTTTACTCGTGGCGTCGCGTAAACGAGGGAGATAAAGTTTCTACAACGCCTTTTACTGAATTGAAGACGATGATAAAAGGTGTTTACGCCACGAATCGTTTCCTTGAAATCTTCCGGGATTACATCTATTTTCAAGACAGTATCTATGATAATGAGGAACGGGAAATCGTTTGCCGATACCCACAATTCTTCGCCTCCAAGCTGTTAAAGCAGAGCATTGTCAATTCTGTTGTTTCAAAGAGCGGCAAGGGAGGCACATATTTCGGAGCTACCGGCTGCGGCAAGACATATACTATGGCTTTTCTTGCCCGTCAGCTGACATTAAGATGTACAGATGTGCCGCAGATCGGATCTCCAACCATTATTCTTATAGTTGACCGCGATGACCTGCAAACACAAGGGTTAAAGGTTTTCACAAAGAGTACAGAGTTTTTAAACTGCGGTGAGGTATCTTTTGTAAAAACCCGAAATCATCTGAGAGAGGAACTCGGCGCAAGACAGAGCGGGGGCTTTTATATCTGTACGATTCAAAAATTCTGTGACAGAAAGAACGATAAAATCGGTCTTATCAATGCTAGAGGCAACATCATATGTTTCTCAGACGAGGCGCACAGGACACAGCTTGAACATTCCAAGGAAATACGATTCTCTAAAGATGCCGACTCCAATATGAAGGCAATGATATCAAAACCTTATGCCAAAGTATTAAGAGAGGCTTTTCCCCATGCTACATTTGTCGGCTTCACCGGAACGCCGATTGCGGAAACTTACCAAACCTTCGGAGATGAGATAGACCGTTACACCATGGATCAGGCGGTAGCGGATGGTCTCACTGTCCCAATCAAATACCATCCCCGTATTGCAAAGGTCCTGCTGGACAAAGAAAAGGCGAAAGAGATTGAGGAATATTATCGTAAATGCGCTGAGGACGGCGCTACACTCGAGGACATTGAGGCCAGCAAAGAGGCGATGAGTTCTATGGAAGTCATTCTCAAAGAGCCTTCCCGTTTGGAGCGGCTTGCTGTGGATATTCACGACCATTATGTTTCGGCCTGTGAGAAAGACCCTAACAGAATCCAAAAGGCAATGATTGTTTGCTCGAAAAGGGAGATCGCATATGAGCTCCTTTTAAAGTTCAAATCCAAATATCCGGAATGGTTTGTGGAAAAGAAAGCCCCTGACGATGTTGTAACTTCAGATGAAGAGCTTCGTGCGCTTAAACCGATGCCAGCAATCGCTATGGTTGCAAGTGTCGGTAAAAACGACAAAAAGGAGATGTATGATTATCTTGGCGGAGTAGAGAATGATAAGCGTTCTGATGATTTGGCAGAAGCATTCAAGCAGGACAAGTCCAATTTTCGCATTGTCATTGTTGTCGATATGTGGATTACGGGATTTGATGTGCCGCCGCTAACTTATATGTATAATGACAAACCGCTGAAAAAACATCAGCTTATTCAGACTATCAGCCGAGTCAACAGGATATACCCCGGTAAGGACTATGGCATGATCATTGATTATATAGGCATTCGAGAATGTATGCGTGAGGCCATGAAAATATATGGCGGAGACATGTCGATTGCCCCGACTGAGGATGATGTGGAGCAGGCAACATCCACATTCAGAGAAGAGCTTGAAGTGTTAAAAACATTATTCACGGGTTATGATCTGTCTCCGTTTATGAATCCGGACTGTGACCCGGAAGAGAGATATATGCTTCTTTCACAAGCGGCAGAGTTCGTATTCCGTTCAACAGAAGTTCTAAACTTAGAGACTGGTGGAAGATCACGGGAAGTATCTTTTAAGACATATTTTTTGCAGACAGTAAAGAGAATGCGTCTGGCACATGATATCTGTCAACCTTCAGGCAATCTTGGAGAAGAAGAGTCAGCTTTAGCTCAGTGTTTTATGGCGATTGCCGGTTTTGTTCGCAAGATGAGTGGGACAACCGAGGTTGACACTGATACGATGAACCGTAATGTATCAAAAATGGTTGAGGAGGCTCTGAAATACAATCAGGTTGAAAATGTCCTTGAGAGCGGCAAGGATGAAGATATTTTCTCACCCGAATATTTTGAAAAGCTTGCAGATGTACAAATGCCTGCAACTAAGCTGGAGCTTCTCGTGAAAATGGTCAAGAGGCAAATTGCTGATTACAGCAAAATCAATCAGGTTGCGGCGAAGACATTTCAGGAAATGATTGAAGAGACGATAAGGGAGTACCATGAAAGACGCAAAAATCTGCCGGTGGAAGAGGCCGGGGAAACTCAGGAACAAACTTCTGAACAGATAATTAATAAGGCTACTGAGCAAGCACTTGAAATACTTCGAAGGATGAACGAAAGCCGTGAAAGTTTTCGAAGGGTAGGTTTGACATTTGAAGAGAAAGCCTTCTATGATATTTTAATTGCAGTGCGCGACCAACACAATTTTGAATATGGGAAAGACGAGGAGAAGGACGGAGTAATCGTCAATGAAAAATGCAAGGCCCTTTCGAAGAAAATCAAAGATATCATCGATACAGAGTCATCCTTTACCGACTGGCTCAACAATGAAAATGTACGTGCTCGTTTGAATTATAAAATAAAGGTTTGCCTGATTAATAACTGCTATCCCCCGGAGTACAGCCGTGAAGCATTTAGGAAGGTTATGGAACAAGTTGAAAACTTTGAGGAGAACGCGAATGATGTATAAGTCAGGGATAGCAATTACTAAAGAACTTGCAGAGACACTTCGCAAAAACCGCACCATTGACTGGCAGAGAAGAGATTCCGCAAGGGCGGAAA
>CAYUIJ010000116.1:0-3931 GCA_964444735.1 uncultured Bacteroides sp.
TGTCCGCGTTGATTTTTATGATGTGGACGGGCGTTTGTATTTCGGAGAGATAACGTTGCATCACGGGAGCGGATTCGATGTGTTTGTTCCCGGTGAATACGATTACGTCTACGGCCAAAAGCTGGTTTTATAAGATGGAAAGCAAGAGGGTTTGCGGCGGATCGTCCTTATAGCCGCTGATCGTCAGCGGGTCGTGAAAGCTGATCCCGGCCTCTGTGTTCAGCTTTGAGAGAGCCGCAAGAGCGATCCTGCGCATGACCGGGGGAAGCAGCGTGGAAATCATCCGCATTCCCAAGACCTGGCATTCTCCCCACATGAGGAAGAGTATCTCGGTTTCCGACTTTGAGCTGAGACGGACGGGCGCGGTGGCCGCCCTGCATCTAATGGAGTGAAACGCTGTTTTGTTTCGTCTGAAAGAGTGCCGGATTATGTATGGCCGGCTGTATACACGGTAAGAACGAAGAGAAAGGGGAAATTTTAATCAGAAAATGTAATCAGAACTAATGAATGATATGAAAGAAAAAGTATTGGAGATAATAAATGAAATCAGGGCGGCAAAAGGATTGTCTGTAGTGACCGGACTTCGTGCCAGTGACAATCTTCGTGACGATTTGGAATTTACATCATTCGATCTGGCAGAACTTACGGTTCGCCTTGAGGATGAATTTGGCATTGATATTTTTGAGGATGGTTTGGTAAATACTATTGATGAAGTTTATGCAAAACTTCAGAAGTAAGATATAATATGGCGGTGTTTTTGTGCGACGGCGAATATGAGTATTCTTATGATGACTTGCTCCGTCATCTGAATCAGGACAACTATATACCTATGTTAAAGACGCGCCATCTGTTTCCCTATTTTTGTAATCTGGTCAAGGCGTTGGCAAACGATGCCCCGCTTGTCTTGCTTGATTCGGATCTTAGTCCTGGGGAACTTGATGGTGTGGATGAGAGTCTGGTCAATCAGTCTGTCCCTCTATCCGTGAAGCGGCTGTCATCCATGAGTGAAGTGATAGAAGAATTGCCGCATTCAACTTCTGGAATAACCATGTTTACTTCAGGCACTACCGGTCAGCCAAAAAAGGTTGTGCACGGCGTACGGACTTTGACTCGTTCTGTGCGCAGGGGAGAAAGGTACGGCAATCAAATATGGGCCTATGCCTACAATCCTACACACATGGCAGGCTTGCAGGTGTTTTTCCAAGCGTTTGAGAATCTGAATTCATTGATTAATGTGTTTAACCGCACCCGTACCGAAGTATTCAATCTGATAGAGAGGCATTCTGTAACCTGTATTTCCGCCACTCCTACTTTCTACCGTTTGTTGCTGCCCTATGAAAGGGCCTGTTCTTCGGTTATCCGTCTGACAGTAGGGGGTGAGAAGAGTGACGGGCGTCTTTATAATGCCCTCCGTCAGATATTCCCGTCCGCTAAAATAAACAATGTGTATGCTTCTACGGAGGCGGGATCCTTGTTTGCGTCCAAAGGAGAAGAGTTTCAAATTCCCGCTGCGGTTCGTGATATGTTCCGCGTGGTCGATGATGAACTTCTGATTCATCGCTCCTTGTTGGGACAATCTGACAGCTTCGGGTTTGACGGCGACTATTATCATTCCGGCGATTTGATAGAATGGGTGAATCGCGAAGAATGGACGTTTAAATTCAAAGGAAGGAAAAATGAGCTGGTTAATGTCGGAGGATATAAAGTGAATCCGGACGAGGTTGAGAATGCGCTCAATGCCATTAAGGGCATACGTCAGTCTTCGGTATTCGGCAAGGCCAACTCGGTTTTGGGCAATATACTTTGCGCGGATGTCCAGCTTGAGAGGGGAGTACGGCTTTCCGGGCCTGAGATTCGCCGTATACTGGAAGGCCGTCTTCAGGATTTTAAGATTCCCCGTCGTATCAGGATCATCGAGTCTTTCTCGCTGACAAGAACAGGTAAATTAAAACGGTTATGAATTTTTTAGTGACCGGCTGCTCGCGCGGATTGGGCATTGAGATCTGCCGGGTTCTTTTACGGCAAGGGCATGTCGTCTTCGGAGCAGCCCGCTCTTATACCGATGAGTTCAAGTCTCTGGAAACGGAACATGGCGGACGTGTGTTTTTCAAAAGCATCGATCTGAGTGACAGTGAGAATGTACGCGGAACGGTCTTCAGAGAGTTCATACACAATGGCATCCGGCTTCATGGATATGTGAACAATGCGGCCATGGCTTATGATGACATTGTTACCAACCTCAATATAGAAAGGCTTCAAGCCATGTACGCGGTCAATGTGTTCACGCCGATGATGATAACCAAGTATGCCATTCGCAACATGCTGCTTCATCACACCAAGGGTTGTATTGTTCACATATCTTCTGTCTCTGCCCACACGGGTTACAAGGGGCTGTCCATGTATGCTTCCAGTAAAGGTGCGTTGGAGGCGTTTTCTAAGAATACGGCCCGTGAATGGGGCGGCTTGGGCATCCGTAGCAATGTTGTAGCACCCGGCTTTATGGAAACGGCAATGAGCTCTGCTCTTTCCGAAGAGCAGAAAGGGCGCATCTACAAACGCACCTCGTTAAAGGCTGCCGTATCGGTTTGTTCAGTCGCCGAGACTGTCGCTTTCCTGCTGTCAGACTCGGCATGTAGCATTACAGGGCAAAGCGTTCATGTAGATAACGGAACGATTTAGGAAGGATATCGCATTGTATGGGGAGTATTTATAATATCAGGCAGGTTCCGGCCTGCGAAGCCGACAGGCTGGTTCATTTTATCGATGTGCATTGGAAACATGGCCATTCGCTTGCCTTATCCAGGGAGTTGCTTGATTTCCAGCATTTTGACAAAGATAAGAATTGCTATAATTTCCTCGTTGCGGAAAATAAGGAGACCGGTGAATATGATGCCTTGATAGGTTTTATCCCGGTTGCGCAATATGACAGGAACCTGGTTGAAAACGGCGATTATTGGGGAGCAATATGGAAAATACGCGATGACGTTCAAAACCCGGAACTGAATGCCGCGGCTTTCTTTTTATGGCGCAGCCTTTTCAAACTGCCGTATTTCCACTCTTATGCGGCTATCGGCATAAGCGGTATTGCCAGACGGATTTATGAAGTCTCCCGAATTCCGGTTGATTACCTTCGTCAGTATTATATCCGCAATGACCGTATAAATGATTATAAAATAGCATCTTTCCCTATGGGAGGCCAGAATGCTTCCGTCTTGTCTGATGAGTCGTATACCCTGCGACTGGCCGGTAATGCGGAGTGGGACAAGATGTCGGTAAAAGGCGAATATGCTCCTTTCAAGTCCCCTTTGTATTTTTGCCACCGCTTTGCGAACCATCCTGTCTACCGTTATCAGTTTATTGAGGTAAGGAAGAGCGGAATACTGGAATCCGTCTGGGCGGTGCGGATCGTGAGATCGGGCGGTTCATCGGCCATCAGGATTGTCGATGTGTTGGGCAGACTTCCGAATGCATGCGTCAAGGGGCAGCTGCTTGATATCCTTTATCGGACGAAGGCGGAGTATATGGACCTTATGAATTTCGGACTGCCTGAAGAGACTTTTATAAAGATGGGGTTTGAACTGTTGGATTTAGATGGCAAGACAATCGTCCCCGACTATTTTGAGCCTTTTGAGCGGCGTAATGTGAAGATTGAGATAGCATATAAGACAAAAGGCGGTACTTATACCGCATTTAAGGCGGATTCCGATCAGGACCGTCCCAATATACTCTGAAAATTATTGATTCATGCTGTTATGAATGCCGATAAGCTTACCGTGGTTATGTACCACTATGTGCGCGATTTTCAGAATTCGCGTTATCCCCGGATAAAAGGATGCGATGTGCGGCTTTTTAGGGAACAGATTAAATTTTTGCAGAGACACTATAATTTTGTCACTGTCGGGCAGGTTGTAAATGCGTATAGGGGGGGGTA
>CAYUIJ010000117.1:0-3790 GCA_964444735.1 uncultured Bacteroides sp.
AAAACGATATACTCTTTTGCTCCGGTATAGGCATACAGTGTGTAAGAGCCAAACTCATCATTTTGAAAAGTTCCCATCGCCAGCCTTAGCGAACCAAAACCGTTCGTGCGGATCCCTCTATCAAAATTGTCACGATAACCCAGGCTGTCTATTTCAGAATAATCAACTACCGCGTCATCCCAGTAAGTCGCTTCTATTGTCAAAGATGTATCTTCAAGCTGAACCCGGATGCTGCCGGTAAACATCAAAACCGCCACCCCGGCTAAGAGTACACATATTATGACGGCAGCTATTCTGCCGCCTGTCTTTCCTGAATTGCTGGAATAAGAAATTCCTTCCTCCCGGTGCTTTCTGTAGATGCGGTATGAATATACGACAGGAATCACTATAGCCGCGAGAACTGCCAGAATCATGACGGTAACCATAGCCGTTTCCGGCAGAAATACAGAAAACAGCATCACCAGCCCGCAGATGACCCATACTTTACCGCCCAGGCGATGGGTTTTATTCCAGTTTTCCTCATTGTTCAAAGTCCAGCTCACCCGGATACCCATGATACTGTTCTGCCTGATTTTAGGCAGGTAATTGCCAATAAAAACGAACAGGATCCCCAGCATCACCGCGATCAGCTGGATAAAGTCAAAGGATTTTCCAAACGCGATGGCATAGACGATGCCGTTAGAAAAAAGAGAAATGACAGGGATAATCCAAAAGACGATATTCAGAGCTTTCTTGCTCTGATTTTTTTGTTTCTTATCATTCGCCACAAGAAACAGACATATCAGATGGACCGCCAAAAGCATAAAAGGCATTCCGAAAACCGCGAATGGCCTGCCGCTAAATCCGTCAGCAGTACCGTCTGCTCCCCAGTGCGTCGTTATCGTGTCAGGCAGCTCATTCCACACCAGCAGTCCAAATAAAGCCGGAAGCAAAACAATAACGGAAGAAAGGATAACCTTCAACTTATTCTCCTTCAGCATGGCTATCTTCCCCTTTCAAATCTGCGATCCAAAGCATGGTTTCCTCTAAAACGCTGGCGTTGATTTCGTAATAGATAAATTTGCCCTCCCGGGTATCACGGATCAGATCAGCGTCCTTCAATACCGAGAGATGCCGGGAAATGGACGGGGCGCTGACGGTAAAGTGTGCGGAAATCTCCCCGGCTGAAAGACGCCCCTTTTTAAGCATGTTCAGTATTTCACGGCGCGTGGGGTCGGCCAGCGCTTTTAATGTCTGTTGAAGTCCCAAAAGGCATCCTCCTTTAACATTTAACAAAATTGTTAAATGTATTATATAACAGCGAACTGTTTTATGACAAGGAGTTTTAAAAAAATTAAAGGAAGCATTAATGCCTCCTCACTCCACTTTTTAATAGATAGCACAAAGGCATTTTGATCCGGCGTCTTTTTTAAACGTATCGAAATCGTTACGTTTTAAATTGGAATCAAAACAACTCGCATAAATATTTCTCAAGCAGTCACAAACATAACCGCGGCAAAGAGAAGAAGCAGAACGCCAATGACGGCAAAGAGCCTGGCATAACCGGAAACATGATTAGAAACCGGGATCACCCGCTCATCAAGGATAACCGCCCAAGGTAATCCTTTTTTGGTGAAATAATATCCGATTCTGACCTCATATCCGGGGTTTAAACTTTTGGCCTTTGAAGAATAGTGGTCCGTCTGAGCCGTAATCCTGTTGCCATTTTCAAAGAAAGAAACAACATATTTCGCGTTACCCGTATCGGAGAAAATGACGCGATCAATGGTTGCCCGGGTTTGTTTATAGTTAGCCATCTTTTTTTTCTCATTTTTAAGAGACACTTTCATACCGCAGGAAATCACAAGCATGACCACCGCGATAACAAAAACAACAGCACTTTTCACCATATTATCACCTGATTTTCCGGTTGTTACTTTTTGCCATACAGATATTATTTCAGAGCTCTTATGTTGATTTTCGCGGCCTTATCTGTTCATTCCATCAACGAAATCGCTGTCCCGGGCGGTAAGCTCCACCCAGGCCGGTTTGAACCCGCATTTTAAGGCATTCCGGACCGATCTGATATTAGACCACGCGCAGCAATAGAACGGCACCTTTCCCAGTTTTAATATCTCTATGGCCAGCTGACTGGTCAGCGCGGAAGCAATCCCTTGTCTTCTGTACTCAGGCAACACATCGACACCAATCTGATACATGTCCTCACAATCAGCCGAGCACCCCGCCAGCCCGACGAGCTTTCCGTGATCAAATGCCCCGGCAGCAAGTTTATCCAAATGTCTTTTTCCCAGAGCGTTTTTTCATTCATCCGTGTAATATTGTTGAAAAGAATTGGGGGATAGAAGCTTCTGCTCATACCCGCAAGGAAGTTCTTTAAGCTTATTCACATCCGGCAAAAAGTATTCGGCCATAAAGCACACCTTATATCCAAACTCCGCCAGCCTCTCATTTAAAGCAATCACATTCGGTGATTCAAAGCAGTGCTCGACAGGATATTTGCCGATATACCACGCCACAGCCTCCTTCATCCGCGGGCTGACCTGGGCGACAATGTTATTTCCATAGGACACCAGATCGCATTCGAGAGGTAAGGGCAGATAGACCCTGGCCTTTTCATTTGCCCGTGACAGCACAATTTTGTTTTCATTCAACAAAAAATCATCGGGGCCGCAGTTACAGTCATATGCCGACTGCCGCAAAGCAATTTGAAATATTTCCTGATTTGTCATAATAATCTCTTCCTGTCTTTATGATCAGAAAACAAAAGAATGACACAGATTTAGAAATGTGATTTAATAAAAGCACAAATACTAAGCTGTAAAGGATGATTATTGATGAAAAAGATCATAGCTGTTGGCGTTGTCCTCGTTTTAGTCATACTTGTCATCGCGGGAATCATAACAAATTATGCGGATACTGCCAATGTCACAACAGGACACGAGCCGGAGTACTGCATAAAACTAGTTAGTCAAGACGGCAGCAAAGTCACTTACTGGGGCCTAGGGTATAAAGTGATAAGATATGTCGATGTATCTCCAGATGAACCCTATAAAAACAATATCGGGGTTAAAATGGGAAGCTGGTTCATGAAATATGAATTACCCATCGACAGTGAAAGAAACAATAATACAGATACAGATATAAAAGATTTAGATGATTTTTACAACACGGAACTGACAAAAAATAACGACATCAGGGGTTTAAGCAAACAATACAGCTCTTTTGATGCTCAAAAGGATAACTGCTTTGTCACAGGAGCAGATGTATATAATGAAAATTTATATCCCGAGTTTATGGAAAAGTACAAAAATAAAGAAACAGCTTATATAAGAGTGGCGAAAAATACCGTCGAAGGGGATTTAGTATTATACGATATTTTATATTACAAAAACACCAGTAAGCTGTATTTAGTCACTGATGATACAAGAGATCAATTTTCATCAAAAGAAGACAGAAACATAGAATTAACGGAATTTGAAAAGACTTCGGAATATAATTATCAAAATCATTTATACTGGATATTATGCAATGGAGAAGTGAATGATGATAATTTCAATACGGAGAATGTTTTCATCGTGACAGCAGTCAATTAGTTATATTTGACGAAATAAAAACCATTTGCAGTTCATTCAAAGGAGATAACCATGAAAATCGCAGCTGGAGGGCAGCACAAGCGAAGAAATTTGATGGCGCTGATTCTGATGATCTTAGTCGCGCTAACCGGCTGGATATTCTGGACGAACACGCATTTTACCACAACGCATCTCACAATCATCAATGACAAAATTCC
>CAYUIJ010000118.1:0-3754 GCA_964444735.1 uncultured Bacteroides sp.
AAGTGTAAGACAAAACGGCACTAAGATTCGAGTGGAAATTTCAGAAAGACTAAGTTCCACTTTGACCCCCTTGAAGTGGAACTTAACTTTTCACTTCACGTCTCAGCACTATCATCTACTCACAGAGAGAACCGGCCACAGCCTGAGCGCTATAATCTTTAACAACGATGCCTCAGCAAATGCGATTTTGAAACGAGCAACGAAGCACTGCACGGCGGGGAATCAAATCTACAACGATGTAATTCACTATCGGCAGTTAGGTCCGCAGAATGAGTTGCGCTGGCTGCTATTTCTTCTCAGATTTTGACCATGTTTCCCTGACTATTTTTATGAATGCGTTCATCTGAGGTGTTACATATTTACTGCGATGATATACTAATTGGCTGGACAATTCCATGGCAATTTCTTCAAACGGGATATACTCGTATGTACATAATCGGTTTTCCGGAAATGTGACGAATTTCACGCTGACAGGTGATGTACATGCACACACGCAATCCTTGTGGTAGATAACATTATCCAATAAGTATATTAAGTCAAGGTCGTTCTGTAGCAACATTTTATAAAGTGTAGCACCGGTTGCAGTTTTAATCTCAATTTTTACACCAGGGTACAGCCTGTGGTATTCAGGAAGAAGTTCTGTTATCCTCCAGACAAAGAGTGATTCAATTACTCCAAGGCGCAGCGTTCCGTTTACTGCATCCGCGCCGTCTTTAAGCGAGCGAGTATGCGTTTCAAGCCGGAGAAATTCGCGGGCATACAGCAGAAATTCTTCACCTCTCGGCGTAAGAGTTACTTTCTTGCCAATACGATCGAAGAGAGGAAATTGCAACTCATTTTCTAACTGCTTTATCTGGATTGTCACAGTAGACTGGGAATAACCGAGCTCATTGGCGGCTTTCGTGAAACTGTTGAGCTCTGCAACTCTTACGAATGTGTTTATGGTCCTCAGCTCCATACGAAATTCCTCCCTCTATACCCTAATTTTTATTTTTTACCTCGTTATAAAAAGAATATCATCATTAATTAAAAATATCAATCAATGTATTTAAAATCATTTATTTTACAAATTAATAAAAACTTGTAGAATATAAGTGGCAAATGGGGATAGTTAAAAGTTCTTTCTTATTAAAAGAAAGAAAATTTACAATTCGCGTTTGTTTTTCTGGTATCAGCAATTTATACTATCAAAATCACGGAGGTAATTTTAATGGCAGGGAAAGCAGTCAACACATTACTTCTTTCGCAGAAGGACCTTATTGACCTTGGTGTAATGAACATGGGAGAATGCATTGATGTGATTGAAGGCGTATTCAGCCTTATTGGCAAAGGAGACTACCTCATGGGCGGTCCTCTTGAGAACGAGCATGGACAGATGATTTATTTCCCGGAGACAGAGCGTTTTCCGGGAATGCCTGTGACCGGCCCTGATCGCCGCTTTATGTCTATGATCGGCTATCTTGGCGGTAAGTATGGAATTTGCGGTGAAAAGTGGTACGGCTCTAATCCGGTGAATACGACACGCGGCCTTCCACGTTCGATACTTACAGTCATCCTTAACGATGCCGACACTGGCGCTCCGTTCACAATAATGAGCGGCAATCTCATTTCCGCAATGCGCACCGGCGCTGTTCCAGGAGTTGCTGCGCGGCATTTAGCGAGAAAAGGCTCGGAAGTTGTTGGAGTAATAGGCGGCGGCGTTATCAACAGAGCAGTGTTGCTCTCAATCAAGACTGCTGTTCCAACAATTAAAGCAGCCGTTCTCTATGATATTAACATGGAGAAGGGGAAGAAGTGGGCCGAAGAGGAAAGCAAAAAGCTCGGCATTGATGTGAAGGTAACAGATAAACTTGAAAATGCGGTGCGTCCGGCTGATGTTATCTCTATCGCGACAGGTGGCGGAGACTTCCCACGGATAGAAACTGAATGGCTAAAACCTGGTGTTTTGGTTGCGTTCGTCGGTGATGCGGACTTGGATGCCGATGCGTTTGCGAACAACACAGTCATCGCTGATAACTGGAAAATGCATGAGGCGTTCTTCGCTGATGGTAAAGAGCACCCCAAAGGGCTTGATGCGGTTGCCGTTGTTGCCCCATCGTTCCATCTTCTCAAGGCCATTGAAGCCGGAAAGTACGATCAGAAGAAAATCCGCAATCTTGGCGATGTCGTGAATGGAGTAGACCCAGGACGTAAGAGTGACGATGAAATAATCATGTTCATCACCGGTGGCATGCCGCTCCATGACATAGCTTGGGGAAAGACACTTTATGACCGTGCAGTTAAAAAAGGAGTCGGGCAGGAATTTTGCTTCTTCGATGAAGCTTACTGGAGATAATAAGCATAGGACTCACGATCCATATATAAAATTCTGACTATACAACTACTGCCCCTTGAATAGGAGGGCAGTAGTTGTTATTTTTGCTAGTCAAAAATTGTACTCGGCATTCTTGGGTATGTGAACAAAACTGTCTGCATCTTGCCTAAGACCCTCGGGTCACTCCATCTTGCAGTATATTGTTTATTCGGCGGCCTCGGAGTGTCTTTAGCTTTGCTTAGCTCACTCCTGACAGTGAAATCATTTTCATGTTGATTATAATTGTTTCACAAAATTATAGTCCTTAAACACAAACATATCGGCACCTAATATGTTTTCTTCATATTTTTCAAGTTTCTGCTTAAATTTATTAGGATACATTTTATACATTGCAACAATAAATGAATGGATCAAAGCTATAACGGGGCTACACGTGTCTGCCAGCACAAAGTATTTTTGTGGGGTGATGAAGTGCATGGTAGGAGACAATTTACTGTCGCTTATGCTGATTATAGGAACATTCTTATGGGACAATATCTCCACCATTTTCTGTACTGCGCTGGAATAGCGCGGAAAACTGAAGGCCAACGCAACTGACTTTTCTCCTACAGATTCCAGCAATGCAATAAATTGCATATCAATTTGTGAAATTATATAAACGTCCTTCCTGAAAGCACAAATAAAATTTGCCATAAATTGTGCCAGGGGACTATGTATCTGGCCACCAATAAGAAGTAAATAATCTGCATCGCAAAACATTTTTACGGCTTTGTCAAAAACGACTGGATTGATATTTTGCAATGTTTCTCTCATCAGGCTAATCTCTGCATCGAAAACAGTATTATATATCGAGTTGTTGACCTTGTTGATCGGCTCCTGATTAAATTGTACATTTTGTACATTCATAATCTCTTTACGCAACTCAATTAAAAATTCTGAAAAACTATTGAATCCCAACACGTAAACAAAACGCGTAAGCGTAGCCTCGCTGACACCGGCAGCACGTGCAATCTGCGGTGATTTCATCAAGGCAACATCCCTAATATTATCTACTATAAACTTGCTGAGCAATTTTTGCTTTTTACTCAGAGAGAGAGATGACTGAAATATTCTTTCACTTAAGGTCACGGCACAATTTCTCCTGTCTTCTTAAATATAGAATATTATATTGTACAAGATGAAGCCTTTTGTCAAGCAAGCTATCAGAAAAATCAAAAAATCGGTGTAGAGAAAACACCTTCACATTTGCCAATCGATAACAATCTAGGAAACAGTCTGGTTTTTCAAGTTTTATGTTTGTGCAGAACAAATAGCCCATGTATCCAGCCTGCAGCAACTCTATTATTTTCCTTGCCCCCAGTCTATATTACAAAAGTGCTTGCGTCTTGCCCAGCATTCACTAGGTTTCTTCATCTTGCAGCATATTGTTTTATCCCACGG
>CAYUIJ010000119.1:0-3731 GCA_964444735.1 uncultured Bacteroides sp.
GATATTAAAAATTTCAATATTCCCCCCCCCACCATAAAAATATTATTAAAAAAACAAACAGTCTTTGAAATATCCTCATACAATGCCGGATCCGCAAAGGCTGTCTGCCAGGCCTCATTGAAACGGCATCAGGAGGATTCTGCCATCCATGTCATCCCAGACAATGCCCGTTATCACAACAAACGGATCAAGGAACAGGGAAAGGAAAAAAGTTTCTTTCCGGGCTATGTCTTAACCCCGTCATACAGACCTTAATTCTAATCCGGCACTTCCTTTCCGATCTCCAGATTTCAAAATGCAAGAGCTTTCTGACAGACATCATTCTTCTTCATTATCTTCTTCCTTGAATATCATCCGTCCTATAAAATCCATTGATTGCTTTTTCTGCATATTCACATTGATTCCTGAAGAGCCATTGTCATATACTGTAACATGAAACGTATAATAATCTTCCTGCGTACGTGCAGAGAAAGTAATCTCATAATTCTTTTTCCTGCCTGTCCGCCGCTTGTAATCAACTAACCCCGCCTCAAAATCAAGCCCCTCTCCTCCTCCATAAGGAAGCATATACGCCCTGCCGTAATAAGGGAGACAGGAATAAACGGAATCATTACACACTCTCAAAGAATAATAAGGAGGGAGCTGTATGCTTTGCCCGCCCAAAGGCAAAGCTGTATTTACCTCTATCTCGTAATTCCCGGCCTCAATACACTCTTTCACCATCCGCGCCTTTTCCTGCATTTTCCCGGTCTTGCTTTGCGCATGCAAAGAAAAAGACGCAACCAGTAACACACAAACTGCAACAGACAAAATTTTCCTTTCTTTCATAATCTTCATTTTTTAGATGGTCATGGAACCGAATATACAGTAATAACACATATTTTTCTCTTTGCTTTAAAGATTTTACAGGATAAATATAAGTTATTAATGATAATGCCTATTTAAAAATTCAAAAAACATATCTTTGCAATATCAATCATTCAGAATTATGACAATACATAAATACCTTACAGAATATACATCGCCAATAGGGAAAATGCTGCTCGCCTCCAATGAAGAATATCTGACCGGAGCCTGGTTTGAAGGACAACGGTATCTCCCGGATGCAAGTTCATGCATCCTCTCCCGGCATCAGCCTATATTTATCAAAGCGTGCTCATGGCTTGACTCATATTTCTGCGGCCAATGCCCTTCTGCATTTACCCGACTGATGCCCCACGGCACACCTTTTCAGCAACATGTATGGCATCTTCTTCAACAAATACCATACGGAGAAACCACTACTTACGGGAAACTGGCCTTACAAATGGCACAACAAACCGGGAAGCGGCATACGGCAGCCCAAGCCATAGGCAGGGCTGTGGGATATAATCCGATTTCCATTTTCATTCCATGTCATAGAGTTATAGGAACAGCCCATAATTTAACCGGATATGCCGGAGGAATTGACAAAAAAGAGGCCTTGCTAAAACTTGAAGGAGCAAAATACTGACGTTTTGTCAGTTTTAGTTTTTCACAGTTCCAAACCACCTTATTATCCTGCCATATTTCAACAAATTATAGGAACAATAAATGTTCAAATGCAACGCGGCCCCACACTTATCCAATGACCCGTCCATATTTTTCTCTTCATTTTTAGTTTTTTCATACAAATCAGTTGCTTTGGCACATGGTTTGCGTATTTTGTTTACAACCGAAGTGCCTTTCACAAAGGTTTTGACAACCTGAATAAAGACACGAAGAAAGCAAATTGAAGAACAACAAACAAAAAACACATACAATTATGGGAAAAATTATTGGAATTGACTTAGGAACTACCAACTCATGCGTATCAGTATTTGAAGGTAATGAACCTGTTGTAATAGCCAACAGCGAAGGCAAGCGTACAACCCCTTCTGTTGTCGCATTCGTTGACGGCGGCGAACGTAAAATAGGCGATCCTGCAAAACGTCAGGCCATTACAAACCCGAAACGTACCGTATATTCTATCAAACGTTTCATGGGCGAGACCTATGACCAAGTAGCAAAAGAAATAGCACGTGTCCCTTACTCTGTAGTAAGAGGCGACAACAACACTCCACGTGTAGACATTGACGGACGCCTATACACCCCGCAGGAAATTTCTGCAATGATTCTTCAGAAAATGAAGAAAACAGCAGAAGATTATCTGGGACAAGAAGTAAGCGAAGCAGTCATCACTGTTCCCGCATACTTCTCAGACTCACAACGTCAGGCTACTAAAGAAGCCGGACAGATTGCCGGCATGGATGTAAAACGCATCGTAAACGAGCCGACAGCCGCAGCACTCGCCTATGGAGTCGACAAAGCAAACAAAGATATGAAGATTGCCGTATTCGACCTTGGGGGCGGCACATTTGATATCTCCATCCTTGAATTCGGAGGAGGCGTATTCGAAGTATTGTCAACCAACGGTGATACTCACCTGGGGGGTGATGATTTTGATCAGGTAATCATTGACTGGCTTGTTCAGGAGTTCAAGAATGACGAGGGCGGTGATCTGACACGAGATCCGATGGCTATGCAACGGTTGAAGGAAGCTGCTGAAAAAGCAAAAATCGAATTGTCCTCATCAACAACTACCGAAATCAACCTTCCGTATATCATGCCGGTTGAAGGTGTGCCCAAACACTTAGTCAAGACCCTGACCCGTGCAAAATTCGAAGCCCTTGCGCATAACCTGATCCAGGCGTGTCTCGAACCGTGCAAGAAAGCCATGAGTGACGCCAAGCTGAACAATTCGGATATTGATGAGGTAATCCTGGTAGGTGGCTCGTCACGTATACCTGCCGTTCAGAAACTGGTTGAGGACTTCTTCGGCAAAGCTCCGTCAAAAGGAGTCAATCCTGATGAGGTAGTCGCCGTAGGCGCATCAATACAAGGCGCCGTACTGAACAAGGAGGCAGGTGTCGGAAACATTGTATTGCTGGACGTTACTCCGCTGTCAATGGGTATCGAAACAATGGGTGGCGTAATGACCAGACTGATTGATGCAAACACTACTATTCCGTGCAAGAAGAGCGAAATATTCTCAACTGCCGCAGACAACCAGACCGAAGTGACTATCCACGTTCTGCAAGGCGAGCGTCCGATGGCCGCACAGAACAAATCCATCGGTCAGTTTAACTTGACAGGCATTGCTCCTGCACGCCGTGGCGTTCCTCAGATTGAAGTCACTTTTGATATTGATGCCAACGGTATCTTGAAAGTATCTGCAAAAGACAAGGCTACCGGCAAGGAACAGGCTATCCGCATTGAAGCCTCATCGGGTCTGAGCAAAGAGACTATCGAGCGCATGAAAGCCGAAGCTGAAGCTAATGCCGAGGCGGACAAGAAAGAACGTGAAAAAGTTGACAAGCTGAATCAGGCTGACTCCATGATATTCCAAACAGAGAATCAGCTGAAAGACCTTGGGGATAAACTGCCAGCTGACAAGAAAGCTCCTATCGAAGCCGCCTTGAACAAACTGAGAGATGCCCACAAAGCACAGGATGTTGCCGCTTGCGAGACCGCAATGAGCGAACTGAACGCCGTATTCCAGGCTGCCAGTGCTGAAATGTATGCTCAGAGCGGCGGTGCACAAGCGGGACCTGGAGCACAGGCCAACGCAAGCCAGAATACCGGACAAAGCAACGGCAAACAAGGAGGTGACAACATTCAGGATGCCGACTTTGAGGAGGTGAAGTAAGTATTGATAAACAACGATAAACATC
>CAYUIJ010000120.1:0-3710 GCA_964444735.1 uncultured Bacteroides sp.
GAACCGCTTGTACGGTGGTGTGAGAGGACAAGTAAACACGAAAGCAGGAGATAATCACCCTATGATTAGTGTTTACCTCCTACTCGATTATTATTATCTTTGCGCTTGTTATGGAAGAAATCTTTTTATTTACCGATTCTGAATTTGGCGATATCCGTATTCGAATCAACACACGCGCACGTAATCTGATTATGAAGATTCAGCCGGACGGTTCCGTTTTCATGACCGTTCCTCCGGGAGTATCGGAAAAGAATATTCGTGATTTTATTAATACGTATCGTGTAGCGATTCATCAGAAAAGGCAACACTGTAGAATGCCGGAGAGTATTGACTGGAATTATGTGATAGATGCTCCTCTTTTCCGTTTTGATCTGTCTGAAGGCGGAAAAGCAGGTTTCCAGCTTCGTACCAAAGGACACGAGGTAACGTTGTTATGTCCGCCGGGGACGGATTTCTCGCGTGAAGGCATGCAGGCGTGGCTTCACAATGTGGTACAGGAAGCTTTGCGAGGACGAGCCAAGAATACGCTTCCCCGGCGTATTGCGCTTCTTTCCGAACGAACAGGGCTTGGCTATAAAAGCGTGAAGATTAATGTCAGTAAAGGAAGATGGGGCAGTTGCTCCATGCACAAGGATATTAATCTTTCATGTTCGCTGATGCTTTTGCCCGGGCATCTGATAGATTATGTGATTTTGCACGAGCTTTGCCATACGTTGGAAATGAATCATGGCGGGCACTTTTGGCAATTGATGGATACGTTTACCGGCGGATGTGCAAAAAGACTGCGTGAAGAGCTGAAGAAATACCACCCTTTCTGGTAGCTGTTATTCGGCAAACTGTTTGTTGATGCATTGCAGGTTGCGGCATGCATAAATAAATGTGGATACGAAAACGGAAAGGGCTCCCGCCATACTGATTGCAAGATTGGTTGGTCCTCCCAATAACTCTGTGTAGGTAGCTTCCGAATAGTAGTCTGACTGGAATGAAAGCACTCCTATTCCGTTGTTGATAAAATGGCACAGAATTCCGGGAACAAGGCTTCCCGTGCGATAGTAGAGCCATGCAAGCAATAAGCCAAGCGCAAAGGCAAACGGTATCTGTGCCGGGTTGATATGTACCAGCCCGAAAAGAACAGCCGAGACAACAATTATAAAACATGGCGAATGTCCGATTTTGCGCAGATGGTTCATGACTGCCCCTCTGAAAAGCAGCTCCTCGACAAGCGGTGCGCCGATAGTTATGGCAATGATCCCCCACAAATTACGGCTCATGCCTGTAAAGGTGCTTTCTCCCCAATTGGGTAGTGCAATCCATTCACTGACAACATTTAATATATATATGGCCGACAGAACCAATGGAATACAGATCAGAAGAGTCTTGCCCGGTACTTCCGTAAAAGATCGTATTTTGAACGACACATCTTTCCGGAATAGCAGGTAAGCTGTCATCATGATATTTGCCAGAATCACCGATAGGCTTAATTCTGTAGTATCGGTCATCTCAAGGGGAGAAGATATTCCTTGTATAAAGTGCCAGGCAATAAAGGGAATAGTGGAAGTATACTGGCATACAAAATATATGAGTATCAAGAATATGGCTTTTTTCATGGCTAATCTTTTTTACGATATGTAATCAGAATTAACTGTTGTGAAAGAGTAAGCGTTCCACTTCGTGGGCATCAAACGTCAGTTGTGCTGTCAGTGATTCCAAATTGTCAAACTTCTGTTCGTTTCTGATTCTCTGTACAAAGGCAATGCGTATGTCGTAACCGTAAATATTGCGGTTGAAATGCAGGATATGCACTTCAATCGAACGCTGTTTCCCATTATCTACGGTAGGGCGTATGCCTATGTTCAGCATGCCGGCATATTCTGTTCCTTCCAGAAATACACGGACGGCATATACGCCATTGGCTGGAATCAGTTTTCCAGGTTCGTTTATCTGTATATTGGCTGTAGGAAATCCAAGCTTGCGTCCTAGCTTGAAACCGTCAACAACTTTTCCTTCAAGGAAATATTCATATCCTAAACAATGTGTCGCAATGGCTATTTCTCCTCCGCAAAGGAACCGGCGAATGGCCGATGAACTTACGTTTACATTGTCTATCTTGCATACGGGAGCATGCACAATATCCATTCCTATTTCTGTTCCGTAACGCTGATAGTCTTCAAGTCTTTCGCTCCGGTTGTGTCCGAAACGGTGGTCGTATCCGACAAACAGAGCCTGTACATGCAATTGTTTTTGCAGGATTTCTGTCATGAACTCTCGCGCAGTAAGTAGTGATAGTTCAATGGTGAAAGGAAGCTCTATGATGTGTTCAATTCCGGTGGCTTCCAGTATTTGCCTTTTTTCTTTCGGAGTCAACAGCAGATTAAGGTGATAATCCGGTTGTATCACCTTTCTGGGATGCTCAGTGAAGGTAATTACAGCCGAGCTAAGTCCTTTCTCTTTGGCCATTTGCCTAACGTGTTCAAGCAAGAACTGGTGTCCTTTGTGCACCCCGTCAAAATATCCTATGGTTGCTACACACGGTTTAATATTCATTTCTTTTGTGTATTTGGAACAAAGTCAGCCATTCTTCGTCTTGTCTTACGCAATGTGCTTGCCATCCTACAGAACGTGCGGCTTGGCAGTTCTCTTCCGAATCATCAAGCAAAAGCGTATTATTAGGAAGAATGCTTACTTTGTTGGTCAGTGCCCTGAATATGTTTGGATCCGGTTTGCACAGATGCATCTCAAAGGATAGGAAAGTGTCATCAAAATAATCTTCGCGTTTGTATTCTCTCCATGAAAACATCTCTTTGGCTGCATCCCAGTGAATAATATTAGTGTTGCTTAGCAGATATATTTTATATTGTTTCCTAAGTTCGATAAGCTTTTCCAGCTTGTACGGTTTTATGCCAATCAGCATGCTGTTCCACACATTTTTGATTTGTTCATCGGTGATTTCCCGCTTGATTTCATTGTGTATTGACTGGTAAAACATTTCTGACGATATATTTCCGAGTTCTAATTCACGGAATATTCCTTTTTGGAAGCAGTAACTTATCAGATTGTCTGCCTGTGTGAATCCTATATCGTGGAAAGCTTTGATGCTACGTTCTCTGTCGACATCAATCAAGACTTTTCCAAAGTCGAATACCAGATTCTTAATGTTATTGTTCATGAAATGTGTATGATTGTTCTCTTTTTTAATTCAGCTGCAAAGTTATGAAAAAACATTCGATGTAATGGCAAACAATATTTTTTAGTTCAAACTATTGCATGGTTCATTTTAAATACGTACCTTTACGGCAGAATTGGAAAATGATTCGATTCTGCCGGGCTTTTAGCTCAGTTGGTTAGAGCAACAGACTCATAATCTGGAGGTCCCAGGTTCAAGCCCTGGATGGCCCACTTAAAGAAACCGTAATTTTATGGCTTCTTTTTATATGTGTATATAGATAAGAAAAGGGCTCACCCGTAAAATTATGTGGGTTTTTTCTAAAATAGTTATCTATGCTTTCAAAAAAGCTCTCATGACTTCATACGAAACCCTTTTGGTTCTAGCTCGGTTAATTTACCTCCTGACTTTCTGGAGTGTTCTGACATTGTTCAAATAGAAAACGATACTGAGCTTTTGACCATCCATTTGGATGAGCGGAATCTTCCCCTCTTTCTTCTTCGCAGCACTCATTGGAATCCGAAGGTTTTCTTCATGGGGTATATAT
>CAYUIJ010000121.1:0-1477 GCA_964444735.1 uncultured Bacteroides sp.
CTTGAACGCGAGCATAACGACGTTGATTTCTTCTGCGATCCGGATATATCGTATAAAATGTTGGATCTGTCTGAATACCGTGATGAGGTTCGAGCGATATATGCAAAACTGCAAATTGAAAGAAGAGAGGCCGAGCCGCTTATCAAAGCATCATACAGAGCCTTTGATATTATGTTGCGGAGTTATTACAGGTATTATTATGGATTTGTTGTATTCAGAGATATGGATTATCTGGAGTCATTGTATATAAATAAGCAGTTCAAAGAGCTTGATGAAATTCTGCTGCCATATTACAGACTTGCGCTTAAGTACAAAAAAAAGAAATTGTCTTTATTTATCGGCGAAAGGGTAAACAGGCTTTTAGAAGCTCGCTATAATGCAAATTTAGCAACGTTGTTTCCCAATACACCCAAAAGTTTTAAGAAAGGTCTTCGAATATATGATCAAAAGGGAGAACTTGCAGAAACAATTTGGAGGTAAGAATGACGGATTTACAAAAAGCACTGTTTAATTTGATATATGAGTTTGATGCCATATGCAGGAAGCATAATATCGTATATTACCTGGACGGGGGTACAAATTTAGGAGCCTTGAGGCATGAAGGGTTCATACCATGGGATGATGATGCGGATGTATGTATAGCGAGGAGCGAGTTTCAGAAACTGGAACAGATCATCGATTCGGAGCTTAAAGATAATCGGGCATTTGTAACTCAGGAGCGATATAACGGACATGGTTCCCCGATTGCGAGATACATAGATAAAGATTCAACGTATTTAGTAAGATCAACAATGGCAGATGGTGTACCGCATGGAATAAGCATAGACATCATTATCCTGGATCCGATGCCGGTTCATGAACCGGCCTTGACAGAATGGAAAAAGCTGCATTATGTATATTGCGAGCTTATAGAGTATACAAGGGAAGTATGTTCGAGTGTAAGGCAGAGGGACTGGGAATACATAGATGAGGACCTCTATTTAGAGTATGCCGCAAGGAGTGAAAAAGTCGGACGGAACCGGGTCCTCAGGGAATTGGAAGAAAAACTGTTTAATGTTGATGAAGAGGAGGCAGTCGATTATTGCTCACGTTTCGGTATATACGGGCTTGAGATTCATCCTATAGAGTGGTACGGAAAACCAAGAGAGGCTGTTTTTGAGGATGCCATTTTTTATATTGCCGATAAAGCTGAGTGGTGCGCTTGTTCTACTTATGGTGTGAATTGGATGAACATACTCCCAAAGGAAGAGCGGGAAAATCATATTCTTTTTACCGCTTGCGGATTACCGTGCGGCAACTGTGAAAGAGAGAGCTTTCAGTTTATCGCGCGAAAAACGGTTATAGATACTTTGAAAAACCGTAAAGCAAAAAGAATGCCTTTTTTCAAGATGTGGCATGAGACATACTTTGATAGATACAAACCTTACATGGCTTATTTAACCAAAAAAATGGATCAACAGTTTGAACTTTACGGGCG
>CAYUIJ010000121.1:1487-3682 GCA_964444735.1 uncultured Bacteroides sp.
AATGAAATTAAGAGTAATTTAGAAACAGCTGATATTGTCTTTAAAAATTATATGGAATTGCAGTTCAGCCTGATAATGCTGCGCAACGAATATTATGTACCGATACGGGAAATTTACAGCGATATTTTCATTGAGTATGTATATAGAAGAAACCGCATTCATGAGGGCCGTCTGTTACTGAAAATATGGGAACAACAAAGGGGACTTAGCGACTTTCAAAAAGAAATGAAAGATAAGTTAGAAGATGCCTACAGTATAAGTATGCTTTTAGACGTTCACGATTATGACAGTGTAATTCCCTTGATAAATAAATACGACGTCTCAGCAGAATCTTTTCTAATGGTAAAAGCTGAAATCATGGCGTATTTGGCAAAGGCAAAGTCAAGGAAAGATTATGATGCTCTTGAAAAAAGCATATTGCGGCAATTAGATCGCTATCCGGGCAAAGGCGAATTGTATAAATTGTATGGCGACGTATTGATGGCAAAAAATAACAAAAGAAAAGCGCGTGCTGCTTATGATGTAGCGGCCGATATTCTGGAGAATGGCGTCATGCTGTTGGAGCTGGCTAAAATGGGCATAGAAAAAGCAGCTAAGAAAGTACGTGACGAAGATGATGTTTAAAGCTTTGATCAGGACCGGAGGTAGTTAATATTGTATACGGAAATCTTTTTTACATGAAATAAAACAGTTGCTAAGAAGACCGTCCGATATTACATGGAATATATTGGCGATTAATCAAAAAACAAAGTCATGAAAGGAGACACACTATGAATATCAAGAAATTTATTGAAGAACTGGAGGAAATTTTAGATGTGGAAGAGGGCACCCTGGAAGAGACAACGGATTTGACCGAACTTGACGAATGGGATTCCATTTCCAAACTTTCTGTCATCATTTTCGCAGATGAGGAATTAGGAAAGAAGATCAGCGGGGATGATTTAAAAGGTGTAAAAACCGTCAGTGAACTGGTAGAACTTCTCAAATAGGGAGGCAGGCGGATATCGTATAATCCAATGGCAATGTAGAACAAAGAATCATTATAACCGGCGACGCTTACGAAACAGGTCCGGCTGCGGCAATAGAAATTTCCAAACCGGACGGGGCGGTCATGCTTTTTGACATGAATGAGGATATTGAACATGGCGCCGCTTGTTTGCTGTCAGGCGCATCACGGTGGATGGCGGGATCTGTTTATACTATTGACGGCGGATATACAGCTATATGAACAGGGAGAAACAATATGGACAAGTATTTGCTGATAACGGGGGCGTCTTCGGGAGTAGGCAGAACATTAGCGGAAATATTATCCGAAGACTACAATATCGTTTTAAGCGGCAGAAATATTCAAGCGTTGGAAGAGACACGCAAGGTTTGTAGAAATAAAACATTGATTTGGCAGCAGGATTTAAGCGCGATAGATTCAATAGAGGAGGAATTGGCGAGCTTTATCGAGCGGGAAAAAATTACGGTTAATAAATTTTTACATTGCGCGGGAGACGTGAAAATGGCCCCGTGCAAAATGATTAACAGTTTTTCGTTCATACATACATTCTCTATAAATGTCTTCTCGGCAGCATTGATTATAAAAACTCTGATTTCAAGAAAGATCAATAAAAAGGCTTTGGACAGCGTGGTTTTGATTTCGAGCAATATCAGCAACAGAGGGGCAAAAACATTCAGTGTTTACGGATCATCTAAAGCGGCGCTGGATGGGCTTATGCGTAACCTCGCCGTTGAACTTGCACCCGCTGTAAGAATAAATTCAATCCTGCCCGGGGGCATGAGAACCAAAATGACCGAGGAAATTTTTAAGGATGAGGAAGTCAGTCAGCGGATTCGGAACAACAACCCGTTTGGTGTGGGAACCCCGAATGACTTGGCAGGTATGGCCAGGTTGCTGCTGTCAGATGAAGCAGGATGGATAACCGGTCAGCAATTTACCATAGACGGCGGCAGGACAGTAGATGTGACTGATTAGTGTATAGAAGACATTAGGAAGGATCTCATGAAAAAAGCGAATTATTACGTCAATTAAAAGCATTGAAAAACGCCGGCGTTTGCCTGAACCGATTCGTGTTGCTAAAGTTTTAAAACAGGAGATGCAGTGAAATGACAGTTGTTATCTGGCAAATTAAATCCTGGATTCCCGTAACACATAACTAGGAAATAATTTAAATGTCCGTCTCCGGTGA
>CAYUIJ010000122.1:0-3488 GCA_964444735.1 uncultured Bacteroides sp.
CTTGATATCTGCATGGGCAAAGATAAAATTTTCCTGACAGAAGAACGGAAAGAATATGTTCCTTTATTCATTACCTTTGCAACTACTATGAGACAAGCTATCAAACACATCAGGCAACAGCTTCAGAATATATATCCCGCAGAAGAAATCCAAGCACTCACTTATCTGCTACTTGAAAAGAAACATAACATGAGCAAGCTTGATATCTGCATGGGCAAAGATAAAATTTTCCTGACAGAAGAACGGAAAGAATATGTTCCTTTATTCATTACCTTTGCAACTACTATGAGACAAGCTATCAAACACATCAGGCAACAGCTTCAGAATATATATCCCGCAGAAGAAATCCAAGCACTCACTTATCTGCTACTTGAAAAGAAACATAACATGAGCAAGCTTGATATCTGCATGGGCAAAGATAAAATTTTCCTGACAGAAGAACGGAAAGAATGGGAAGAAATTGTAAAACGTCTATATAACGGGGAACCGGTTCAATATATCCTAAACGAAGCAGACTTTCACGGATTAAGCTTCAAGGTGACTACAGACACCTTTATTCCGCGCCCGGAAACAGCAGAACTCGTAAACTGGATTATACAAGACTATTCATGCAAGGCACCCTATATCCTGGATATCGGAAGCGGATGCGGATGCATAGCTGTATCTCTTTCTGCGGCGTTACCCAAAGCCCGGGTAGAAAGCTGGGACATATCCACGGCGGCACTTAACGTAGCAAGATACAACAATGAGAAGGCAGGCACCAAGGTAACGTTTGATCAACAAGATATCCTCTCAAGTCATCTGCCTCGGCGCAAACTGGATGTCCTAGTAAGCAACCCGCCATATATAACGGACTCGGAAAAAGCAGAAACGGACAATAACGTATTGCAGTGGGAACCCCCGGCAGCCCTTTTTGTCCCAGACGACACCCCCTTAATATTCTACCGTGCCATCGCCGAATATGGCTGCCGCTCATTGAAAGAATACGGGAATCTTTATTTTGAAATCAACCGCGCATATGGACATGACACAGTGTGTCTGCTCAATGACATGGGTTACAAGAATATAGCATTGAAAAAAGATCTGTCAGGCAATGACAGAATGATTAAAGCAACATATATAAAAACAGCCAAGTCATGAAAGAACTTACAGAAAAAGAAGCACTACACAAGACAGCAGCCTACTGCTCGGCAGCCGAACACTGCCTGTCTGAAGTAAAAGAAAGACTAGATACCTGGGGCATTCCCTCCGAACAACAAAAAAACATTATCGAATACCTCGTAAAAGAACAATATATTAACGAAGAACGCTACGCATATTCATTTGTGAACGATAAATTCCGCATCAACAAATGGGGAAGAAACAAAATCAAGCAAGGATTGCAAATAAAGGGCATCATGCCCGAAACTTCCCGAAAAGCATTAGAATCTATCAATACCGATGAATACATACTCACCTTACGCCAACTTCTAAACGCAAAAAACAAGAGTATAAAGACGCGCAATGATTACGATCGTTATGGCAAGCTTATCCGCTTTGCAACAGGAAAAGGCTACGAGCAGGCCATTATCAAACAATGTCTTTCAAACGACGAGTATGAGTATGATTATGACATGGATAAAAGCCCTGCTTGATCTTGCATATCCACGTTTCTGCATTGTATGCGGACAAAAGCTTTCTCTGCAAGAGGAACATATCTGCACCCTATGCATGGCCATGCTTCCACGAACCAACTACCATCTTCATTCAGAAAACCCGATGGAGGAAAAGTTCCGGGGAAAGATACCTATTGAAAAAACGGCCGCCCTATACTTTTATCAAAAAGGAAACTTGTCATGCAACATCATTTATCAGCTGAAATACAGGCAACAGCCTGAAATAGGCATTTTTTTGGGCAAAACGTACGCGCTTGAAATATTGCCATCAGGTTTCTTCAATGGCATCGACTACCTAATGCCTGTTCCACTGTCAAACAAACGCTATAAACAGCGTGGATATAACCAGGCTGAAATGATTGCCATCGGAATAGCCAAAGCAACCCATATACCCATTGCTCCTCCTATTATGAAACGAATCTATAACAATCCAACCCAAACCCATAAAAACCGGATTGAACGCATTATGAACACAGAACATCTGTTTCTTGCAGAATCAGCAGAAGCATTATCCTATAAACATATTCTACTTATCGATGACGTCATAACTACAGGATCCACACTTACAGCATGCGCCTCTGCACTTACAAACACTCCAGGCATACGTTTCAGCGTCCTCACTATAGGATATACAACAGACTATACAAACTGACAAGCAGGCCCCGGCATAGCGGCGGCAAAGAAACCGTCCGCCGCCGGCACGGAGGAATTGGAGAAAGCAAGCAGATGCGCGGCAGAACGTATCAAACCTGAAGAAGAGCTTTTGGCAAAGCACAGTAAAAAGTCAGCCAAATGCCTCAGCAGCCACGAATGCGCCCGGCTAACTTCCAGCCGGATCGTATTCGTGACGTTTCACAAGCCATCTGCTACACGGATGTAATTCCATGGGCTTTCCTCAAATTGACAGGAAGCGTGTCTTTACCTTCCCAATAACTTGAACATTTTGTCGATGCAACGCTTCTTCTGTTCCATATTGGGATGAACATAAAGATTGAGCGTAGTTGAAATATCGGAGTGTCCCAATAACACACTTACCGTCTTGTAATCGCATCCAGCCTCAATACAGCGTGTGGCGAAGCTGTGACGCAAACCGTGATACTTCAATTTCGGGACGCCCAGTTTCGCCATCAGCTTGTTATAGTAATTGCGGTACGTGCGTGGCTCGGTAGGGCGTTCATCGTTGGTCAGTACATAAAAATCGTCATTGACTACCTTTTTCAACGGCTTAATCATGGCAAGCAGATCTTTGTTCATGGGTATTTCACGGCAAGAACTCTTGGTCTTGGGAGTGTTGATGACAAGTTCCGTGTGCTTTTTCTCACCCTCAATTACATAGATGCGTTCGATAGTCCGGCTGACTGTCATAGTGCCGTCAATCACATTGATATCGCTCCATTTCAAGGCGCATATCTCTCCAATGCGCAGGCCTGTACTAAGACTGATATAAATGCCAAGCCCGGTAAAAGTGAAATGGCTATGAATATAATTCAGGATTTTCCGGTGGTTTGCTACAGACAACACCTCCAATTCATTGCCGGTAGAGGCTGTGGGATATTTTATGTCCCATTCGTAATAATTCATCCATTTATTCTTAACCCCGAATTTCATCACCATTTTAAGGACTATCAGAATGTCCTTGACGGTTTTGACACTCAATCCATTACCCAACTTTTGCAAGACAAAGGCTTGCACAGCCTTTTCACGGAGAGAATCATCATTTCCGAAATACGGAAGAATGTGGTTCTCCAAGACTAACACATACGCAGCCATTGTGGACCGCTTCACATAAGGGCGCTTGCACTCTTTCCAAGCACCCGCAATTTCTCTGACTGT
>CAYUIJ010000123.1:0-3418 GCA_964444735.1 uncultured Bacteroides sp.
TGTTTGCTGTTGCTCAGGCATACCAATTCTACTTAAGAAATCTTTTGCCTCCTCTAATTTATTCATATGAAACCTCCGAAATTATTTTATCACACTCACTTGTAGACAAATCATCAGATCGAATTAAACGATTACCTATTTCGTTAATATCAGATAAAGGAGGAACGGGAATATGATTAACCTCCGTGCTGTTGACTTGCGTGCTGCCATTCAAGATTCGATAATACATATCAAACAATGTTGAGTTGAGGAGCGCATATATTCCGTAAATTTCATTCATGGTTAAATCTTTGCCATCTATACGTTCGATAAAATTGATTTTATTTTGCGTCCCGATTTCTGAATACTGCGGGAAATCAGACGCAAGATAAATACCGCATTGTAACCGACGGCGTTCTTCTTTTGCCGTAAATCTCTTACAAAATACATAATTCTTATTTTTTTGTGTCAGACTTGGGTTCTTATCAACTACCCAATCAAACTTTTTGCCCGATGGTAAATGATTAACACGCCCATTTCTAATATGTTGACTATAGAATAATGGAACTGTTCCATCCTCGTTTGTTTCTCTTAAATCATTCCATTGTCTAAAATCAACAATTATACCTGTTTTCATTTTAATGCCAATCTGTGGTAATGTAGTAGTATACCTGTTAATGCTTTGAATTGTATTTACTTCTCTTTCGTTCATTGGCAGGAAAACATAGTACTCACTTCCAGTTACAACCGCATTATATGGTAATTCAATTTTTGTAACAGCATTAAAATCGCTATTCGATTGACTGGATGTCAATGTAACTTTATCTGGTATCACCCTTGTTTTTTTTACCTTGATAATTATTGTCTCCTGTAAAACCTGCTCTTGGCTAAACACCTTATCGCGACTAACAAACAAATGTATATGTTCAAGTTTACCATATTGTAAAAAATATCTTCTAAATGCCTTAAAGTACTCGCCTGAAGTCCAACTTCGAGGAATAATGTAAACCATTTCGCAATTATCCTTTAAGTTGAATAATGACATTGATGCAAATAAAAAATACATATTAGGAGCCCCATGAACAACGTGAGGCATCGCCAATGCTGCCGGATTATCTTTCATAACACGCAAATATGGAGGATTTCCAATTACATAATCATACTTTGGCGGGTTTTTGTCCGCAAATAAGGTTCCCTCAAAATCATTCGCTTGCGAAAGTATATAGTCGTCTTGCACTATCTTATAATCTACATCTATATTAGAATTTTCCTTCAAGTAATTCAAATTGTTCTTTAGAATTGGTAATACTTGATTATCAGTTTCATAACATGTTATCTTTACTTTACGAACTACAGTATCAGCCTGAAATCTCTCAAGCAATGCTGCTGCCAATATACCGGTTCCAGCTCCGGGATCAAGAACTGTTACTTCTTCTTTTCCTTTACAAATATCAAATAGTCCTGCCATATATTTAGCTGTTTCGAGAGATGTGAAAAATTGTCCTTTTTTCTTTCTTTCGCTTTTTGGTATTGCTTCAAGGAATCTTTTCGTTTCCTCGAGTACATATTCTAACATGGAGTCCCCTTCAATCTATATTCTGTGACTATTATGCCTCAGCCATTAAATTGCATTATACTAAAAAATTCCGGTTTTTACAATTACTAAAATCATTTTTGACCCCGGAAATGGGCTGAAATGGGCGTTCTTTTCTTCAATATATATCTGCGGCCAAAATACCGGTTCCAGACCCGATATTTTGACCGCAAAAGTCTTACCCCGTTACAATTATCCCTGTTCGATGGCGAAGCCGTTTCTTTTGGCATTGTCACTCGCTTTCTGTCTCTACTCCTCATTACAAGGAGGAACGAAAAAATTTCATTCTACCCTCCGTGTCATTCACAATCAGTGGACTTTTCATTTTCAAATGGATCAAATTCTGACGGGTCTGCCTGATTAGCCCATGATATCCATCTTGTCACCTTCTCTCGTAACGCATCATCCAGCAGGAAAGGTTCGCGGACAAGAATTATCTTCGGATTTTTCTTCATAATGTTAGCATTACTGACTATCTCATCATAATCAATACTGCCATAAAATAACTTGCAAGTTATCTTATCACTCTTAGAAGAAATCCTTCTGGTAAACGGTGCTTCCTTGAAACGAAACCTTTCATTGGAATCCTTATATTCCTGAATATACCCTAATCTCATTGTACCCTGACCACTCATATCTTCAATGCCACCTCCTTCTAAAAGCATCAAACTAAACACTTATGATCTGCATCATACTCTACGATTTCCTCACAGCATTGCGCTCCTCGCTATGATTTCCACATTCCCGCCGTTGCAAGTACAGTCCCATGAAGTAATCAATTTCATTTTCAAACTCTCCATTTTCCGCATACATATAAGAATCTTCTTTAGGCAAATACGGACTCTTTTCATCCCAGTCCGAATTATTAAAAGCTATCGAATATTCGTTTCTCACTTAATCCATTATTCATGGACTCCCATCTTCTTTCTCGCTTGTTTTCACTCCGCAAATCGGCACTGGCTCCTTGCTTACATGGATCGGCGGATATGCGTCAACTCGTGAAGTATCGGTGCTTCCGCTCTCCAGATAGAATCTGTGCCGGATAACCCGCCAGATATCCTCGGCTATCAACTGTTCATCTGTCTTTTCTAAAACCGTACACCTTGTCGTATTCCACAACATTTTTCCGACTGCTTCCAACGCAACCTTTACATGGCTCCTTGTAGTGATATATTCGTTAAAGATGCCCTTATGATTCGGATTATCCGGCGATAAATCAAATGTCTTTTCTGCCAAATCATCCGCAAGTAAATCCCACTGGTTCATCCGTATCCGGCAGTATTCTTCTAATGAATCCTGCACGGCCCGCAGCTGGTTCTCGGTCAATTCAAGGGTAAACCTTTTGCTGTTTTTATCACCCATTTTCTTCATCCTCCTCATCGGGTCACATCCCGGATATTCTTTGCCATTAAGCAAGGAACCGTTCCTGTCGAATTTTCTGCCGCATTTTCCACACCGGACACAGATCATTCCGTAACTATCCGGATTCCTGCATCTCTTGCAAGGCAGGTAATCAATAAACATAGATGGCTATTCATCCTCCTCGTCTTCGAAATAATCCTCATTCACCTCTCCGGAATTCTGCTCTTTCCTGCTCTGCCGGTATGCCCTCAAACGTTCACCAGCCGCCTGTTTCTGTTCGTCAGATATTGTTCTTGGCTGTCTTATCTTTATCCATTTGACCGGAATATGGGCGAAAATGGAACCGTCCTCATTCCTGTACATGATCTGCACATCATCAGGGTACAGCTCCGCCAGCTTTTCAATCCTGCCTTTCAGCCTGCTGCCCGCATAGGCCGTAACCCCGGCATGTGCATCTCCGCGCACCCACTCAATAGCACATTC
>CAYUIJ010000124.1:0-272 GCA_964444735.1 uncultured Bacteroides sp.
TACCTCCATGCTAAATAAAACTCATTAGCATAAAGAACATATGCTATTATTTTCGTTACACATATCAAAATAGAACAGGATAAAACCATGCATATATTATACAAAATATACAAATTTGAAAAGAAGTCATCCCTGTCTTTCGAATCATACTCCCGCGTGGAGGATAGCACCCATGCTTGACTAAATATTCCTTGTAACGAACTCAAGATTGTAGGTATTTTGTACCCAACTGAATAAATTCCATTCTCCGCGACTCCGCAAAGCCATGTAAC
>CAYUIJ010000124.1:282-3403 GCA_964444735.1 uncultured Bacteroides sp.
ATGTAACAATATACCTGTCAGAAACACCTGTAATCCACCAAGACAATGAATTTACCATTAACGGCCTGCAGTATTCAAGCATCATACTGCGCAAGGCTTGATCTTCTTTTCTTTTTTTAAGCAAGTCCCGTGTAAATATTGAGAAAGAAAGATAGAGGCATTGCCATGTGACGCCCGCAATATTAGCCAGAAAATAACCTAATAATCCCCATCTCATATAAACAAGGAGAAATACATTTAAGCCAAGCGTTACGATTGTTCCTGTTACTCCGGATATAACAACTTCTTTGATACGTTCATTTCCTCTTGCAAGATTTACAAGGATTCCATTCAAACCCTGTATAGAAAAGAGACATAACAAAAGTAACGGATGCTCATTAAAAATAGGGAATATATTTGTTATTGAGTTTAGTACTAGAATAAATGCAAATATTATTATGCTTCTAAAATAATATCTCAAACTGATTCTGGCTACATCATTTTTATCATATTTTGACTCCAAAGAAAACCGTATAGAGGCATCTGAAATATTAGCTGTCAATATTGGAATCATCAGCCGATAGTCGTCGAATATACGTCATAAGTTCCATATTCTGCCGTTGATAAAAATCGGGTATAAATAGGTACTAGGAGAAAGCTCATGAATTTTATACTGAACTGCCCTATAAATAACAGACTAATATTTTTAAGCAAATACTTTATTCTATGCATACTTTGTTTTTAGCTGTTTTCTTAAATATAACTAATCTATTACGTATCCCCTGCTGCTTGTTTAAGAGTTTCGCACAGATAGTCAATAGAATCTTTTTTCAGCATCTCTATCTTTTCCCAAACTTTACTATAATCAATGTTATCCATCCATATATCTTCGTTTCCCGGCTTGTACAGCCTGTCCATCAAATTCAATTTCGTTAAAAGGTCATAAATTCGATTATTTTGGTTATCCCTCGCCTGCTCGAAAAAGCGCTCATAACAGCAAAACTGGTTTCCAAAAATAAGCGAAAAAATCAATCCATGATACGAATCTGTGCAAACAAAACTGGCATTCTGCATTGCTGATACAAATTCGACAGGCCCTGCATCGAAGGGATGAAAACCTCTCATGTTTATGTGTGCCCTTTTGGTGGGAACAATAAATATTGGTAAATTCAGTGCCTTAGAGACAGATCTTATATGTCTTTCGTATTTTCTGATATCACCTAAAATATAACACAGAAGATACCTGTCAAGTGGTTTTTCGGCATTTTCCAGATCAAGCATTTTTTTCCATTCCTCAGCTGTGTAGAGAAGAGTTGGATCCAGCACAACCTTTGCTTCCTTTCCAGTAATCTCCCATATCAATTCTGCGCCTTTTTCTTCACGTACAGAAAGATGGGTAAACCTCAGGATAGCTTTGCGCATCTGTTCTTTCCGAAATTCATCCTCAATTCCTGTAGCGCCAAGGCTCGGAGCATAAGCAATCATTTTGTTCGTGTCATTTACGAAAGACAGATAGTATTTATCATTAAAGTAACGCGGTGTCCAGATTTGATCACTGCCACAAATAAAAGCGTCAAATGTCCTATTTAAATTTTGCAATTTCTCTGCGGTATCGCATAATGGCGTCAGATTCAGGCGGTTTCTGAATGCCTTAAACTTCTTCAACTGAATGTCCGAAATATAATCGAATGTGCCACGTTTGAATATATGATGATAACATGCACCAAGAAATCGTCTGACTGACCATACATGCTCTTCCTGCGGCGGTATGTAATTAATGATCGATGGCAAATAGCCAAGATACTCAACCATTCGGCAAAGCGCATAAGCCTGAAGTATAGTTCCATAATTATTATCGCTGTGCCAGGTAATGATTCCTACCCTCTGACGATTCACCACTTGTTCACCAAACATGTAAACATTTCCCATCCATCAACTGTTCTTCACGGTTTCAACAATGTATCGTGCAACCACATCCGGCGCCCATTTCTCTTCGTAGCAATGCCTGATCCGCTCCGGATCCGTTTGCGGCAGCGATTCGATATCTTTCTCAAGCTGTTCCCAATCGACTTGATCCATAGGTAAGTATCCCATTGGAATCGTCTCAATTACTTCATGTTCGTCAAACGGCTGGTACCACTTGACGGCAAGTTTATCGGTGATGATTGCCGTTCCTACCATAAAACTCTCGATGAAACGGCACGGAGTGCTCAAACAATACCCTGATACATTAAAATTATACTGAAACTTCGCGATATGTGCGCAAAACTCTGGAAGCGGAATGACGAGGCTTTCATCACGTCCTGACCCGCTGTCCGCATACTCTTTACTGATCACGCGGGCATCGTTTCCGGCGAACGTCGCAATGATATCGGCCACTTTCGCCCGCTTTTCATTCGGATGAGATATTCGGTTCCCGAAGTATCCCAAGACATCTCCTTCCCACAGATAATCGGGTACATCGACCATTTCCGGCCTGGGACCAAGGGCATTGCCAAAGTAGCACATCAATTTCCCCTGCTTCCCTATATTGCCGGCAGACAAATAGCGCTCATACCCTTCCATCAGTGACTTGTAACTTAAACCTATTGACAACAGCCGTGGACCCGTCATTAATGGCTTTATCTTGGATTGATACTGCTGCAGATTTTTTATATGTCTGCGTTCTCCACGATCATTTAGTTTCTTTCTTTCCCCGTCAACAAAAGCACAGTCTATCCAAGGAATCATAACCTCTGGTGTTAATGGAAACGCATCCTCTTCAATCGTCAAAGGATAATTCTCTTTAAAATAAACGTCAACGGTTTTCAGCAAATCTTCACTGAACATATAGGGCGCGTCCGAACTGTCGATGGCGAATCGTTTTCTGCTTCCATTGGGAAATTCCATGAAACCTGTCAAATGATAGGCATACTCCTCCCATTTACGCTGGAAATGATTCACAAGTCTGCAACCGGAATGTGTGTTCGGCAATGTAAGTAAATAACTGAGCGGTTTCGTGCGAAAACACACTCGAACCTCTCCACGCTTCTCCAACATATAAAAACCAAGCAAAAACCATTGGTAATACCACCATCCGTATCCGCCCGTAATGACGATTTTAACCAAATCTTTTTCAGACTTCATGTGATTCACCACTCAT
>CAYUIJ010000125.1:0-3245 GCA_964444735.1 uncultured Bacteroides sp.
GGGGTATTCCTAGATTGCCTTTAACTGAAATGACAGAAGAAAAGAAAGATATTTAAACTGTTTAAGAGGCCTCCCGCCTATAAATACAATAAAGAATATCTTAGGTGCCCGGTAGACAAAAATATCGTCTTTTTCGAATCCAAACACGGTGAAGATATTGCCGGCAATGTGTTTAACATGATTCGGGAACTTCATCGTGATGAGTTTGCGGAAATGAAGATATATTTGGCTGTTAATGAGCAAACAGCGTCAAAGTGGCGCGATCTGGCTGAAAGGTACCGGTTGAGCAAGGTGACGCTGATAGAGATGTTTTCCCGGGATTATTTTAAAATTTTAGCCAGCGCGGGATATCTTGTGACAGATACCAGCCTGCCTCCATATTATATAAAAAAAGAGGAACAGATATATCTTAATACCTGGCACGGGACGCCATTAAAAGGAATGGGTCGTCAGGTTCCTGAACGTGAGTTTGCGCTCGGCAATATACAGAGGAACTTTCTCATTGCGGACTGGTTGTTGTATCAGGACGAATTCTCGCGTGATGTTTTTCTGGATGATTATATGCTCAGGAATATTTACCAGGGCAGAATTATGTTATCCAGGAACAGCGCGCTGTTTCATGAGGAAACCGGCGATAATATCCGAAAAGAACTGGGCCTGACTGATAAGACGGTGATAGCCTATATGCCTACATGGCGGGGAGTGCTCCATAAGAAAAACTTTGATGAGCAGATTACCAGTATATATCAGTATCTGATAGAGATAGATGCCTTATTAAGGGATGATCAGGTTTTCTTTGTGAAACTTCACCCGTATGTCGGGGACACCATCAATTATGATATATTCAGGCATATCCGTCCCTTTTATTCTCAGTATGACACATATGATTTTTTAAACATAACGGATATGTTGGTCACGGATTATTCCAGCATAATGTTCGATTACGCAGTTTCCGGCAAGAAGATTATACTTTTCGCGTATGACCGCGAAAAGTATTTGGCCGAGCGCGGCATATATATTGATTTGGATACGGTTGAATTTCCGGTTGTGGAAACTGTGGAGGACCTGGTGCGGGAATTTGACCGGCCAAACCGGGGCTATCCCGGGTTTCAAAAGAAATTTTGTCCTTATGATGCGCCTGATACAGCATTGGAAGTTTGCAGGACATTGCTGACCGGTCATGAGACTGTGAAATGCGAAAGCCTTCCTTCGGATGGTTTAAAAAACGTATTGATTTATGCAGGCGATATTGATAGCAGAACTGCTTTTGAAAAGCTTATCAAAGACGTTAATCAGCTGAATTTGGATGAATATCATTATTATATTGCATTTAAGGCGGATAAAGCCTTAAAGAATACAGATGTGCTGCATAATCTTGATTTAAGAGCGGGATATATACCTTTACAAAAAGGAGTGAATGTGACACTCATGGAATATCTGGCAAGATATTTGTATCTGAATCAGGGATGGCATAATAAATGGATTGAAAAAAAAGTGAAGGCTTCTTGCTTGAAACAGTTAAAACGGCATTTTGGAAACGCAGCTTTTTCATGTGTTATCTATTACAACGGAGACAATAGCGTCGATATGAGAATGCTGGGTTATATGTCCGGGCGGAAAGTGTGCAATTTAACAAACTTTTCGTTGAAGCGATATAATTCCAGCAAACGGTATCAGAAATTTATAAAACAGGTTTTACACAGCGCGGATGATTACGATATGATATTTGTAAATGAAGAAATTGATTCTTTGAACATATATCATAAAAACAATACAGACCGGAGGTGCGGAATCATAAAATCAGAGGGAAAGAACATTAATGATTTGATGGAGGTGCAGTCTTGAAAACAGGTGTTTTGACTTTTCATAACGCTTTTAATTTCGGAGCCAGTCTGCAGACCTGGGCATTGCAAATGGCTTTAAAAAAAATGGGAATAACACCTTACGTGATTGATTATTGCCTGCCAATGATCTCTGATCTGTACGATCCCAGGGCAAAAAAGACAGGCATCCGTAAAACCTCTTTGTGGCAGAGAGTCACTCGTCCTGACAGCATGAAGCGATATAAAAGATATAGCGCGTTTATACATGAAAATTTTCAATTAACAGGACATGCGACTTCATACGAGGAATTGAAGAAGGTCTATTTTGATCTGGACGCCTGTATTGTAGGCAGTGATCAAGTGTGGAATCCGCAGCATACAGGCGGTGATCCCGCATATTTTTTAGGCTTTCTTGTCGATCAGGTTAAGAAACTGTCTTATGCGGCGAGTATAGGAACAGATTATATCCTTCCGGTCTATTATGAATTATTCCGGGACGGTTTGAAAAATCTTGATTATATCTCAGTGCGCGAATCAAGTGCCAGAGGAGTATTGAAGGAATTCACGGATAAAGATGTGGAAGTGGTAGTGGATCCGACGCTACTGCTGGATATAAAGGAATATGAAGATATAAAAAGGCCGGTTCATTATGAAGAACCATATATTCTGGTATACATGATGGAAAACAGCCAGGAGATAGTCAAATTAGCCAATCATATCTCAAAAGTACTGGGTTTGCCGGTAGTTCAGCGAAGATCGGGCAAGTATTTTCTGAATGAAATAAAGAGCATGTATACTTATACGCCGGGAGAATTTTTGAGCTGTGTGGAAAACGCTGAATTTGTCATTACTAATTCTTTTCACGGTACGGTTTTTGCTATATTATACGAGAAGCCGTTTATATCCATGCTTCATTCGGAAACAGGGAGCAGGACTATGGATTTACTCGAGATGCTGGGACTGCAGTCTCACTTAATGCGTGAATTTCAAACGGACGCCTGGGTGGATAAACTGCGGTTTGATAACAAAAAGGAAGTATATGAAAAAATCCTGTACAACAGGCAACAGTCTCTGGATTATCTGAAAAAAGCGCTCGCTCTATAGCCAGCCCAGGGAACTGTGAGGAGGGAAGCGGAAATGGAACTTGTAAAAAACAAAGAGCAATGCTGCGGGTGCGGAACATGCGAGCATGTGTGTCCTCAAGCGGCTATTGTTATGACTGAAGATGAATGCGGTTTTTTGTATCCGAGCATTGACGCGGAAAAATGTGTGGATTGCGGATTGTGTCTCAAAAACTGCGCTTTTCAGAACGGATATAAGAGCCGCAAGGAATTTGAGCCTTCGTATGGTTACGCGGCCCGGCATAAGGATATGGACATAATGATGAAGAGCCGTTCCGGAGGAGCTTTCACGGCGGTAACC
>CAYUIJ010000126.1:0-3150 GCA_964444735.1 uncultured Bacteroides sp.
ACAGGGTGAACTATAACTCTTAGCAAGAGATTCAGATTTTTGCTAAACACATTTCATTACAGTTTTTCGGTCCGGTAAGTCAATCTGAAAACTTGATCTGAATAATTCCGGAACAGAGACAATCCCCGCCGCGGCTTCTCCTTTCACATCGCTTTTTTCAATTTACATTGCATCATCGGCAAATATTCTTACTTTTGTATCACTCAGAAAAACAAAAATCATGAAAGCAACCTTTCACATTCATTACAGGACCGTATGGGGAGAAAGACTGAAAATAATACTCCCCAGTCAGACAGTTGATATGCAGACCAGTGACGGCTATTTATGGACGGCACGGCATGATATGCCCGAAAGCAAATATGCCATGCCCTATTATTATGCCGTATACGTCAATGAGCAATGCCGGAGAACCGAATGGCATCTCGCTCCTCATATATTAAATCCGGCAACAAGTCAGGAATGTCTCATCTTCGACAATTGGCGGGACATCCCCTCCGATGCTTATCTCTACAGTTCTGCTTTTGAGCATAGAACGGGAGCGATACGGCATCCGGCTCCCGTGGAAAAGGGCAGACAAATCATTTTCAGGATTCTCTGCTCACAGCTTCCTGAGGGCTATGATATCGGTGTTACCGGTGACAAAGAGGCATTGGGAAACTGGAATCCGGAACGGGCAATAATTATGGAACATGTTGTCTCTCACGAATGGATGACTTGCGTTTCGGCAGAAAACCTCCCGGTACCCTTTGAATATAAGTTCATTGCCGTCAGTCAGGAAAAAAACAGAGAGCCTTTGTGGGAACCGGGCAGGAACAGGCAGTGGCAGCGGAATCCGGACAAGACACAAATCATGGCATTGCCTGAAGCGGAAATCCGTCTTGAACAGAAACCACTCCGCCTTGCCGGATGCGCCATCCCCGTATTCTCTCTCCGATCAGAATCAAGCTTCGGTGCAGGTGATTTTGGCGATTTGAAAAAATTTATCGACTGGGCTGCATTGACACACCAGAAAGCAGTGCAGATTCTTCCAATCAATGACTCCACCACTACGCACAAATGGACCGACTCCTATCCTTATAAAAGCATATCCGTCTATGCCCTGCATCCCATGTATATGGACTTGAACCGGCTCGGAAAACTGAAAGATTCTCAGAAACAGGCTCAATTTGACGTGTTGCAAAAGAAACTGAACAGCTGTCCTGACGTGGATTATGAACAAACCAACAATGCCAAACGTGAATTCCTGAGACTGAAATACCAGGAAGACCATGCACGGCTTATACAAACCGACGAATTCAAAGCTTTCTTGTGCAAAAACAGCGAATGGCTGATTCCGTATGCCGCATACTGTTATCTGAGAGACAAGCATCATACCCCCGATTTTACCGAATGGCCCGAATACAGCATATACAGGAAGGAGGAGATAGAAAAGCTGTGCAGTCCGGACAACAAAGAATATGACGATATTGCCGTACACTTCTACATACAATATCACTTGCACAACCAGTTGCTGGATGCCGGCAATTATGCACGCCAGAAAGGAATCATACTGAAAGGAGACATCCCTATCGGCGTAAACCGCTACAGCGTGGAATCGTGGACCGAGCCTCATTACTTTAATCTGAACGGACAGGCAGGCGCTCCCCCCGACCCTTTCTCGGCCAATGGCCAAAACTGGGGGTTCCCTACCTACAACTGGAAACGCATGGAGGAAGACAACTATATATGGTGGCAAAAGCGTCTCGGTAAAATGGCTGAATATTTTACAGCGTACCGCATAGACCACATTCTCGGATTTTTCAGAATATGGGAAATACCCCGGCATTCGGTACATGGACTCTTAGGACAGTTCGTGCCGTCGCTTCCCATGTCGCCACAAGAAATAGAAAGTTTCGGACTCCCTTTCCGCGAACAATTCTTCACCAGGCCATATATTGACGAAGAACTGCTCAACCGGATATTCGAAAATGAAAAAGTGTGGGTCAAAGACGAATTCTTACAGAAAAGTGAAAACAACACGTATAAGTTAAAGCCTGAATTTTCCACACAACGCCAGGTAGAACAACATTTTAAAGGCAGGACTGACAAGCGGGGCATACGCATGCGCGAAGGCCTGTATTCTCTCATCAGCAATGTACTGTTTGTTCCAGACCGTAACCGGCCAAACCGCTATCACCCCCGCATTGCCGCACAGACCGACTATTTGTATACCCGGCTGGACAGATACGAGAAAGAAGCCTTTGACCGCCTGTATGAACATTATTATTATCAACGCCACAATCAATTCTGGTATAAGGAAGCCATGAAAAAACTTCCCGTACTGACACAATGCACACCCATGCTGGCATGCGGAGAAGACTTGGGTATGATACCCGAATGCGTGCCATGGGCAATGAAAGAACTCCGGATTCTCAGTCTGGAAATAGAGCGGATGCCCAAGGCTCCCGGGTACGAGTTCGGAAACACTGACAAATATCCATACGGATCGGTATGCACGCTTTCAACACACGATATGTCTACCCTCCGGGAATGGTGGGAAGAAAGTGCGGTACGTACGGAACATTATTGCCATAATGTATTAAAGGAACATGGCCCTGTTCCTAAGACGGCCAACGGGAACATCTGCAGGCAGATCATACAAAAGGAACTGGACAGCCCGTCTATGCTCTGCATACTCAGCTTTCAAGACTGGACATCCATTGATGAACAAATCCGTTGCAAGGATGTACGATGTGAAAGAATCAATGTCCCATCCAATCCGCTCAATTACTGGCATTACCGTATGCACGTCACCATAGAGCAACTGATGAAAGCAGAGAACTTGAACGGCATGATCAGAAATATGATTGATAAAAGCGACAGATAAATACAACTCCTCCTCCTTGATGGAAAATCATCGGAGAGAAAAAGGCATTTTATTAATGCAGAAAGTTATTTACACACCTGCCGGATGAATTAAATATTAATATTTTAACAAAGAAAAAGCTGCGCATATCATTGATTCTATGTATGGAATTATTCAACCCAAGGTGAGTTTCATTAATTTAAATAGTCTGATTTATAGATAATTATACAAGCATGCGCTGTATAATCCCGCCGTTGTGGAACGAAGATCCGTCTGTTCCGGATAACCGTAAAATAGGGATTCAT
>CAYUIJ010000127.1:0-3034 GCA_964444735.1 uncultured Bacteroides sp.
CGGAGCGGTTTTTGGGACCTTTTTTAGCAAAAGTACTGTCAAAGATCGGATTATACATATAATGAGAGGCATATGTCAATACTTTTTCCGGCCGGACGACGGCTTTTTCATCCAAACGTAACAGTTCAGACGGCACATCTTCTTGCGCGGCCGCTGGCCGCACAAGAAGCATCGGATGGTCATCCGATGTGAGAACAGAGGCCAAAGCATGCTTATAAGCAAGCTTAACGCCTGTTTTGGCCTCTGTTCTCCCGCCGTCTGAACTGTTACTCCAAACTGAAGTGAGGAGATACGCCTTCACAGAAAACTCACCCATAAACGCAGTCTCCCTCTCGAATGCGCCAACTACAAAAAGTGCCCCTTCGAACGCGGCTGCCCCAATCGGAGCCGGCGCAGAACTGACAGATATCAGTACCGACCGGAAGATGCCCATTCCGATCATCGGACTACTCTCGTTGATCCCCGCGAAGAAGACGAACGCCTGTAAAAAACAGGCGGAAAGAAAGTATCTCGCGGGCAGAACTTACAAGGATCATCTCGCTCATATCATTTCACTTCTCAGAATCCTAAATCTTACATCATATCTGTAAACCTCGTCGTTTTGCTTCTCTTCTCAGATCCTTTAATATGTCGGCATCTTTACATTTCTTGATCTCATTCACAATATCATCAGCAGATAACTGTCTCATTAAATCCCTAAGTTTTTTTCTTTCTCCCTGTAATTTAGGCGTTAGTACGCTCTGTCTCTTTACTTGACCTAAACTGCGCTTGCGTTCCCTGAGATCTGCTTTTGTCTGATCTGTTTTGTTCCCCTTTGAGCGGTTACAATGAACGCAAAGGCATTGAAGATTTTCAGGTCTGTTTGAACCGCCCTTGCTTCGTGGGATAATATGATCTATCTCAATAGAACCTTTACGAAATTTTTTCCCACAATGAACACATGTATACCAACCATAATTTGACGGGTTCGTCCTCAGACCCTTTTCACGATAGGATTCGCCTTCCTTATCCATATTGGATGACTTTGCAGTCTTTTTTAAACCAAACATACTCATAGACATCACTTATGTGTGCGGTAACCCGAAAAAAGCGACTCTAAACTTTCCATTGACTCGGCTAATTCTACTGGCCGCTCACCAATAGACATTCGGTAAAAATCATCCGCTATGACCCACCCCAACGTTTCTGTAAGTGTTGCGGCTGTTGCTGCGCTTATAACCCATCCTACACCTGGAACTTTTTTTATTAGATTCCTTGCAACCGAACGCCCTATATGTTGAACAAGAGCAACATTAGCGATTGATTTCGCTGTCGCTTCGGACAGACTTACATCAAAAATTCTTCCAAGTTTAACAATCATTCCTACTTGTATTGCAGAAATAGGGATTGTATCTGAGATAGGTATCGGCACAGCTCCTGCCGACCCTGTCGCTACTGCCGCCGTATGTATGGTCATTCGGCACTTCGATTCAATATCTTTTGGCATTTGTACTTTAGATTTGCTCATGATAACTATCCTCCTTCTGATCGCCTTACGAATAACACGATTTTTTCATATATTCATAAATACAACAAAGTTAAAAGCCTAAATTCACGGGTATTTGTGATTTTGCTTTTACTTCAACGTCATTATATCATCTATAAATATAATTTGTCAACTCTATAACTGTAACTTTTCCACAATAAATCTGATATTCTATCTCTATTGAGAAAAGGAGTTCCTGCATGGAGATTGGAGAACGCATCATATATTTCAGAAGCATGAAGCATTATACTGTAAATAAACTTGCCACTCTCGCCGGTATTTCCCAAAGCTATCTGCGGGATATTGAACTTGGCAACAAGAACCCGACTGTGGAGGTAGTCTCCTACATTTGTGATGCCCTTGGCATCTCGCTTTCTGATTTTTTTAACGACAAGACCCAGACAATATTAGAAAGTGATTCCTTGATAGAAAAAATATATGAACTGAATACGGAACAACGAGCCACTCTTCTTGCTTTTCTGAATGCCATGCTCAAGCAATAGAACAGATGTTTTCAATTCTTTTTTTGTGCTATATGCCTTATATGCAAAATGGCTGCGGACGGCAGGATTTTATGTATTATCCTGCCATTAAAATACCTTCAGTCCGCTTTACTGCTCCAATTGGTACAAAATTGGTACAAAATCAATATTTTGGTACAGGATGCAACTTAAGAAACCCGCATAAACACTGGTCTTTAACGGCCAATTACTTCTCCAGTGACTTCATTGTTGGAAAAAGTTTTGCCACAAATTGAGCCCGTGCTCATCGGTCTCAAATGGCGTCTTTTCTCGATCCGCGAATTCAACCCGTCAGCATCGGTGCAGATTTCGTTCACGTTATATTCTCGTTTTTCTTCTCGACTTCTCGATGCGCCTCGATGCGCCTCGCATACGCTGTCATCTGATCCATCGCCTTTTCTTTCTGCTCCTGCTGGACGTCATTGTAGATGTTCGCTGTCGTCTGGATATCACGGTGTCCCATGAGTGCGCTTGCCGCCGTCAGCTCAACACCGCCCTTTATCAGGTTCGTGCAAAACGTGTGCCGGAGTGTGTGGCATGAAAACTGCGGAAGCAGTATCACGCCTTCGCCCGCCGTGTCGTTGGCGTGTTTTACTATACGTTTCAGAGCCTTGTTCAGCGTTCCCTGGTGCTGTACATCCCCGAAGCGGTTCACGAAGACGAAATCCGTCACGCCGTCAATCGTCTGCCGGCACTCCGCACCGGATTCTCGCTGTATATCAAACATTTCCTTCAACTCGTCCGTTAGCGGAATATCCCGCAGGGCGGCTACTGTCTTGCCGTCGTTGATGATAAACCGGCACTTCCCCGCATCCTGATCTTTGAAGAACACCAGATTGCGCCGGACATGCAGCAGTCCGGCCTTCTCATCTACATCATTCCACGTAAGTCCGCAAAGCTCACCGACCCGCAGACCGGAGCGAAGAAGCACCACCCGAGTTTGCCACTTTCTTCACTGATATTCAAGAAAAAATATCAAAAAAATCCT
>CAYUIJ010000128.1:0-2996 GCA_964444735.1 uncultured Bacteroides sp.
ACATAAACGAACAGGGGCTGACAATTACCGATCCGCCACGCTTTTTCTTTTCCGGAGCAGAGAAAGTCTATGAATTTCAGAAAGCTGCTATCGAGAAGGCCTTCCCGGGAATGCGAATATTGGAAACATACAGTTTTAGTGAAGAAGCCGGCTCTATACGCTGTTGTAAATGTGGAAAATACCACGAAGATTTCGAATTGGGACATTTCGAGATAGCGGATGTCAGTTCAAAAACGGGGAAATTACTCGTTACCGGGTTTCGGAATTTCGGTATGCCGTTTATCCGCTATGAGGTAGGAGATACGGCGACAGTCTCGGATGAGGATTGTGCATGTGGAATGCAAAGTTCGATATTCATGGAGATTGACGGACGTAACGAGGATTATATAATAACTCCGGAAGGCCAAAGATTGACTCGACTAGGTTATTTGTTTAATGGAACAACGCATTTTTTTGAAGCGCAGATAATTCAAAAGGAATTATATAGCATTGTAGTCCGTGCAGTACCTCGTAAAGACGCTTGTATTACCGATATTAAAGCGGATGAAGAGCTGGTGCGCACGGAAATCCGCAAGAATTTCAGTCCGGCTTTGAAAGTTTGTTTCGAATATGTCGATAGAATTCCCCGCACCGCATCCGGCAAGTTCAAATTTGTGGACTCCAAGCTTGCCTCGGCAGGGAATGCCGTATTTTCAAGGAAGCGGCCGGCGGGGAAAGAATAGGGACAAAATCATTCACCAAAGAAAATTATCATGAGGCCAGTCATTTACAGATTATTCCCGGCAAATATGCGGCAGAAAGTGAAACACCGGCTGCGCAAATGCAAATGCAAATTTCAATTCTGGGTCAAACCGATGACCCTTGAAGACATGCGTCACATCCTTACCGTGGAACTATGCATAAAGAAATGCGACAGAATATTCGTGACATCGGCATTTGGCAGCCTGCATGCAACCTTTTCTCCGCAGGAACTCGTGCAGCTTCTTATGGACATTGTTACGCCGGAAGGTATGATCCTGATGCCGTATTATCCACCCGGATCATCAACCGACTGGGCAAAATCCGGAAGTGTTTTCAATATGCAAACCACAAAAGCCTCTACCGGGATAGTAACCAATGTATTTTCGACATTTCCGGATGTGGTGAAGTCGCTGCATCCGACGAAAAGCGTATGTGCCTGGGGGAAAGGAGCCGCCAATCTGATTGCTGGACATATCGGTTCTACTACTCCATTTTCCGGAGGTTCTCCCTACGATAAGTTTCTGGCGTTGGGGGGCAGCAAGTCCGTCGGCCTGGGATCTTTGAAATACCCGATGGGTCATTGCATCGAGGATATTGTAAGCGGAACGCTTTCTCAATACAAAGCAGGCAAGGCAACTCTGAAAATAATGGATGGCGAAACGGAATATATTTGCGACACGTATGTTCACGATGAAAGCCGTCACCAGATACCACCGCATGTTTTCGTCACTGGCGCCCCGACATACAAACGAGTGAAAATGGGCTATTCCGAGGGGTTTGTTGTTGAAAATTCCGAAGCGTTCGGCTACTATAAATCGGAGTTTGCAAAAGGGCGCAAAAGTACCTGGTAGCATAAACGCCCGTTGTGATGTCATTTTATTACGCGAGTCCGGGACAAGGAAGTACATGAAAAAATCGGCAATCTCGCAAATGTTTTGTATTTGACTTGTCCTGATTGGCACGAAAAATTATTCCGGACTCGCGTATTTTATTCAATCTGCCGGCATGTGCTGTTCCACGATTCCATATAAAGTCTTGTATGTTTTCGATGAGAAGGCGCTGTTGTACCGCAGGGGGAGGCTTCATCTTGCGGGCAATGGCCGTATCCAGACTTTGCCAAGGTTCCCGCTGCCGTGGTTAAAGCGGCTTGCAGCTTGGTTCCGTGTTACGAACCGGTTGTTGCGGCTGGAACCGAGAGCCGTGGAACGGTTGTCCCGGAATAGATTCGTATTGAGTTTCACCGGCAAAATATGGATAATTGATTTGGAAACGAAACAAATCAAAGCGGTATATGAAATTCGCAAGGGTTGGAGTGATGTGCTTAATTTCTGTTCCGACAGCAATTGCCTGTACTGGGGTGAATACGGAAGCAACCATGATTACCGGAGTGTGAAAATATATCGTATGAATCAAAATGAGAGCGTCCGTGAGATATACTCTTTTCCCAAGGGAACGATTCGGCATATACATAACATCGTCTATGATAAGGTAAGCGGAGGCGGGTATTTTTGGATTCTCACGGGAGATAACGAGAAGAACTCGGGAATATACAGGGCATCATACGATTGGGAAAATGTGTCACCGGTAAAGACAGGCCGGCAGTGTTTCCGTGCTGTAACGGGATTCCCGAGGAACGGGGGCCTTGTATATGCTACAGATTCCGTAACAGATATCAATCACATTTATCACTTGTCGCACGACGGCTCTCTAAAAGCATTGGCAACAATAAACGGTTCATGTATTTATGGAATTGAAACTCTTGAATACTATATATTTTCCACAACTGTAGAATCTCCCGAAGGACGAGGACTCAAGGATTTGTTTTCCTATAAGACCGGCGACGGCATTCTGAGTCGTGAAGTACATATTATTGCCGTTAGAAAAACGGATCTGGATATTAAAATCATAGCAAAATACAAAAGCGACTGGCTGCCTTCCAAGATGTTCCAGTACCCTACTGCGATGTTTCCGAAAGGTCAGAATTTGGCGAAGAGTCTATGGGTCTATGTTATGGCTTGTTCGAATCTTGACGGCAAAAGCCTGTCGCTGGACTTGACGAGATAAAATCCTCTCCCGGGTAGAATTCTTTTTTTGCATGAATACAAATGCCGGCAGCCTTTCAAGGTTGCGCAAATTCATTTCTATAAGACGTTGAAATACGTCATTCAGTAAAACATCCTTATATGAAAATACTGTTTCTAGCGGACGGATTTCCGCCGGAGGTGAGCGCGCAGGCCTCGCGGACTTACGAACAT
>CAYUIJ010000129.1:0-2981 GCA_964444735.1 uncultured Bacteroides sp.
ATGAATTCAGCCTGTCCTCGGGAGTTACGTTTGAATCAACTCTGGAAGATGCAAATGCTTATGCTGACGGAGCGGCAAACTCAGCACAACAGGCGGCTGAAAAGAAGGCAGCTGATGAACTGTCAAAGTTTATCACGGAAACATATGATCCGAAACTTGCAGATGTACAGAAGCAGCTGGATGGACAGTTTGAAAGCTATTACTACGACTATCAACCCACAGACGATAATGTTCCTGCATCAGAGTGGACAAGCGACGAGCTGAAGAAGGCCCATGAAGGCGATCTGTTCTACTGGAAAACAAAAGGCTTTTCTTACAGATGGACAAAGGACGGAGATACATACAAATGGGTGCAGGTGCAGGATTCTGGGATCAATGACGCTTTAGGTGCAGCATCCAAGGCCCAGGATACGGCTGACGGAAAGAGACGTACTTTTCTAGAGACGCCCACTCCCCCCTATGACAAGGGAGATCTTTGGTATGGCGGAACATCCTCTGAAGTAAAAGTTTGTACGACTCCCAAGGCGGCTGATGGGCAATATGCAGCGGAGGACTGGGAGAAATACGACAAGTACATAGATCAGGCCGCAGCCAATTCAGCGGCAAACAGCGCAGTAAATGCCCAGACGCAGGAGTTTGTTTTCAACAAACTAACCGACAATGGCAGTATCAAGGGACTGTTCATGCAGGACGGTCAGATGTACATGAACGCCACTTATATCAATACGGGAACTTTCAAAGTATCCAAGGAAGATAAAGAAACTTTTTACGCCAATGTAGACACCGGGGAAGTCCGTATTGTAGCAGACGAATTCAGTCTGTCCTCGGGGGTTACGTTTGAATCAACTCTGAAAGATGCAAAAGAATACGCAGATAGACTATCAAATGATAATTTACTTGAAAGCCCGTTTGATTTAGACAATACAGATCATTGGACAGTGTCTGGAAATCTTTTGAGCAGAGGATTAGATCCGACGCAAGGAGTAAATGCTTTTGGCTTGCAGCCGACAAATTCGTCAGATAATTTCCTTTCAGCACACGATCGGAACAACAAACCTTTAAAATATGCTGGTATGACATACACTTTTTCAGTATGGCTTAGAACAGCATCAAGCCCGGCTACAATTGCCATTTCATTGAATCGTGTGAGCCATACGATTACAGTTGGAACGACTTGGAAACAATATTCATTCACTCTGAAAGTAGATACTATTGAATCCGGGAATCAAGTAACAATCGGCGGTTTTGGAACATTCTTGCCTTCTGACGGTACAATTTATATATATAATCCATGCGTAAAATACGAATATTCGAATGAAGAACTTTTTAATCATTTGACTAACAATGGCACAATACAAGGACTATTCATGCAGGACGGTAAGCTTTACATGAATGCTGAATACATTACCACTGGGAAATTAGCAGACAAGGCAGGGAAAAACTTTTGGGATCTCACAACAGGAGAATTCAGTCTTTCGTCAACTGCCGTCAATGATGCTGGCAATCTTTTACTGGATTATTATGGATTTTCCACTACATACTGGTCAAGAAAAGGAAGTTTAACAATGGGTCTTGAAGATCCAGATGGCGGAAGTAATGCCGTAAAATTAAGACCGACAGATTCAACAGATAATTTTATTTCTGCACACAAGAAAAACAATAGACCTGTAATGAGAGAAGGAATGACGTATTCTTTCTCCGTTTGGCTCAAAGCCGATAACGATAGCACAAAAATTAAAATATCATTAAATAGGGTAGCACGTGAAATTATACTTGGACAAGAATGGAAACAATTTACAATAACAGAATATGCGAACACAATTTCTCAAGAAGAACAGGTAACGATTGGAGGCTTTGGATCATTTCTTCCCTCTCAGGGCTCGATTTATATTTATGATCCTTGCGTTAGATATGAGTATTCCAGCGAAGAACTTTTTAATCAATTAACTGACAATGGTACAGTTAAAGGCTTATTTATGGAAAACGGGAATTTATATCTTAATGCCAGTTACATAAGAACAGGAATAATTACATCTGAATCCGGCGGAGCTAGTTGGAATCTAAATACCGGAATTTTCAGAAACGAACAAGACAATGCATGGGGCAAAGAGTGGATTGAAATCGGAAATTCTGTAATAACTGGCGGACTTGGCGATCTTCAGGATGGGCTCTTGGATTTGTCTGCCCAAACGTCGAGCGATTATGGCACCGTGAGAGATACGGTTCTTCATTCCTTTGGACATGATTTAAGGCTTCAAGCAATCAACGCTATTAGATTTGCAGGGGGGCCAGATTCAGAGCTTACATCAATAATGCTCATGGACAGATATGGGGTTGAATTGTACGTTCCATTCAGATCAGGCGTGCGTTTTAGCAATTCTGTGAGTTTCGAAAACACTACGTGGTTTAAAAATACCAATAATCGTTTTGATTATGGCTTTTATGTTCCAGAAACCGGAAGTGCAACTATTGATGGCGCTGTTCTCGTCGCTCATTTGCCACATGTCTCTACCACTGGAAATGTTGTTATGGGACCTGATGGAAAAACACTTTCTTTTTATGATCCAGGTTCTTCTCAAAGATATAAAGACATTGCCAATGACGTCACTATTGAAGACATAAAAGGATTTTATAATGCAAAGGTGATGTGGGCAAAATACAAAAAAGGGAGACTGGTAGAATCTGACGAACGATGTGACGTATATTACCCAATGTTCATTGCAGAAGATCTTGACGAAATTTTCCCTCTTGTGGTAGATCATAAAAATGGATTACCGGAAGGCTGGAATGAACGTATTATGATCCCGATATTGCTGAAATTAATTCAGGATTTAAATGAACGAATTTTAGCATTAGAAAGCAAGTCAGAATCCATATAAAGGAGATGAATAGAATGGACAACCTTTATGCAAGCGTAGAAATCAGGCGCCTGAAGCAAAACTTAACCGACACAATCAATAACAGTCCGTTATCCTTCTGCA
>CAYUIJ010000130.1:0-2709 GCA_964444735.1 uncultured Bacteroides sp.
GCTTAAGCATAATTACTGAAATAACCTTGGATAACCTTGGATAAACCTTGGATAACCTTGGATAAACCTCGGATAACCTTGGATAAACCTTGGATGAATAATTTAAGTCTGTTCCCTCTATTCTTTTAGTATCCAACAAGCATGTTGCTGATTCGAGGAATCCGATACAATAACATTGCTTTTCCTTAACGCTGCCAACAAATTATGGACTTTATTTTCCTTTTGATCATCTGACAACGCGTCCGGAAGCTTATCCCACAACAGTTCCCTAATATCTTTCCTTTTAACGTTGAGGAATGTCTGGATTCCGACATTTGTAACGTCGTAGGTGTTGACAGGGGGATTAATTTTGTCGTAGCCACTTATGACAGCAAACACAAGTCTCGTTTCGTAAGCGGCAGGGAGATTAAACAAAGGAGGGCGCATTACAAGAATCTCCGCAAAGAACTTCAGCAAGACCGCACACCGTCTTCAAGGCGAAGGCTCAAAGCAAGCGGACATACCGAGAAAGCAAACCGCAACAAGAAAAAACACATTTTCTGCTGTAAAAACTGCGGGTACCAGTCGAATGATGATCGGATCGGAGCAATGAATCTGTATCGTATGGGAATTGATTATTTAGTACCTGATACAGTTGTGAGGGAGTAAACTCTCTTGCAAGGGGCGCTGTCAACCGTCCCGTGGTGTAACGCCACTTTAGGCAGCAATGTCTATCGGGGTTAAAGGTCGGAGGTGAGCGCCGCCAGGCGCAAACCGTTACTACGACCGGGCAGTTACAAGCCCATTCCCTTTAGGGGATGGGTAAGTTGACATACCAAAGCCGTGCCTGTTCGTCTTCCACGGACAATAAATGCCGATAGTGTGTCCAAGTCAATTGTGAACGCAGTGCGTTCGCATTTGGAAACAGCAGATAAAATTTTCTCATTTGCTGTAATGTCCTGACGGAAAATCCTCTTTCGAACTCATCTGTCAGCCTGTTTGACAGGATCTGAAGAGTGGCTTTTCCGTACCCGGCTCGGATTGCGCCATTTTGTTCATGCTCCACAATGATATAGCCAATCTGCCAATACGCTTGCACCATCGAGAAGTTTACGGAAGCATACGCTCGCTTCCGCGCTGTCAATAGCGCAGATTTTATTTCTTCATAGATATCATCATAAGGCTCAATTCTTTATCTTGCATAGACTTATCCTATTTCAAAAAAGTTGCCTTTTTCATATTTATATCAGGTCACAAGACTTCATCCCGCAGGCTCAAGAAAGTGACCAGCGTTATTATGCCCGAAAACCCGCATAAATACGGTATTTTTTCGTGTTTGTCCATAAACAACACTAGCATTGCCTACTACATAATTAATAAGTTTTCGTTTCATGGTTATATTTCTTTCGAATGCATGAATATCAGTCGTTAATTATCCAATGACCATAACGTTTACCACCAATACGTTCAAGTTTTCCCTGTTCTATAAGAGATTTGGATAGACGCTTTACCGTGCTGAGCGATAATCCAAGGAATTTTGCTATTTCGTCATAAGTGCGATAAGGATTGTCCTGGATGAGTTGAATCATTTTTTCCTCTAAAGGCTTTTTCAAAGGTTCATTCAAAGGTTCATCATGACCCTTTGGCACTTTAGATACTGACACTTTGGCACTTGGCAATGCGCGGAATTTCACCATGATATCTTCGCCATGAACAATATATTCCGGTTCATCAGCACCAACGCTTTTACAGGCATCACATATTTTTTGAATCCCACAGCCCCAGCTTTCAATATAACCCGCACGGTAAAAGACATTTGCGATGCACGGATTAAAAGGCCTTGATACGTGCGATTCCATCAGGGTTTCTGCTGTCCATCCGTAAGGAAGCAAACTGCTGTTGCTGATAAACATGTCATCATCCTCAATGCGGATCTGAATCGGAATATTGTCAGACCAGTTGCAATGAATCAACGCATTATAAACCGCCTCACGCACCGCGTCACGAGCAAAGGGATAGGTTTCAACTCTTGTCTCCTTATGATAGGAAACTGCAGCTTTCAGGTATTTCAGATAAATCAGGTCGATTACACGGTCGGCCATAAGCAACAGAGCGCCGTGCACCTCGTCCTGATACAGAAGCTCACTGCCCTCGAATTTTCCGATTTTTACATAACAGCCGCCGATCACTTTCTCTGCATTACGATAGAAGCACAATGCACCGGCCCTTTTTAACTTGCCGTCAACCAGGAGATCAAGCTTCTCCAAGAGTTCAGTATTTGAAATATCCAAATCTTCCTTAGTCATACGGCCGCTGCGAATTGCTTCACGCCGGAAAATATCAAAGCTTTCCCTATCCAAATCATCGACCGTAATATTACTTACTGGGGCAGCGTCCCACTTTATTCCTGTTTTTGACAGCAAAAAGTTTGTCAGAACGATGCCGCGAAGTTGCTGTTTCGTACTGCCGCTGCGATAGTGATATTCGCCATTGTAGTTGACAGGAAACGCCCAGGGGGAAACCACGATCTCGATGTATTCCAACCCATTTTCAGTGAGAAGATTTACATCCGCAACAATACCCAGCTTTTGTTGGATTTTGTTTGGAATATCTTCCATCAGTTTCTTTGCGTTTCTGACACCCACAACAGTGCCGTCATCTTTTTTACTGATATAGATTCTGCCTCCCTGCGCATTTGCAAAACCGCATATCCATTTCAGATATTCGTCA
>CAYUIJ010000131.1:0-2633 GCA_964444735.1 uncultured Bacteroides sp.
TTCCGGTTCCACGAAGCGGTTATAAGACACCACGTACGGGAACAGGCTATGCAGGCGCTTGCACACACAGCCGATGCAATAATGCCTGAAGCGACGGAAACCGCCTGAACGGAACAGGATGAGGATAACCATGATCCCGGCGTCATTCATCCGGTTGGGTTTGTTTCGGTGCCTGGTCTTTCCGACAAGGAAACAGACAATAAACGCAAAGAGTGTGAACGGGCAGCTGCCATGTGTTTTTCATGGGCTTTTATCTCTTACTTGCGTCACGTCTTATTTGGAGATAAGATACAACTTGTATCAGGCGGATCGTGTCCTTATTTTCCTATCTTCAAGAAAAATATGATTGAGTGTATAAGCTAATGACTCAAGCGTTTGCATGCGGACCTTAGGCTTTAACTGACACTCCCAGACTGTAACGCAATGCCAGCCCATAGCGGCAAGCTGGCACTGCTCTTTTTTCAAACGTTCCTTGTTCCGATCTATTTTCTTCTGCCAAAAGTCAATGTTCGTTTTAGGCAGGCGAAAATGCCTGCAATTGTCATGACCATGCCAAAAGCAGCCATTCACAAAAATAACGGTCCGATATCTACGAAGTACTATATCAGGATGACCGGGTAAACGCGGATGATTCAGCCGATAACGAAAGCCACGGCTAAAAAGGAACTTCCGAACCAGCATTTCGGGTTTCGTATTCTTCCCATGTATGGCGGACATACAACGATGGCGTTGTCCTTTGGTCAGTACGTCAGCCATTTCGTTTATTTGAGTTGATCTTTACAAGTCTTCATACAATTGAATCAAATGATATATAGACATATCTATGAGAGGATCAAACATAAAACTGTTTTACCGGAAGCAAACTGGAATTCTTGGCCGGGTTCCTTAACGCCATAACAATTTCCCCACTCAGTTTTTATTTTTTGTACCATAATTTGCAATAATACGATTTTATATTTATGTAAGTATCTATTTGTTAACTGTATAATATGTCATTACATCTGCTGGTTGTAAAGACAGCTATGACTCATTTACCATCAGCCACTTGTCTGTCTCGTCAAATGTAGTGTCAATAAAAGTGTAATTAATCATCTTACGAGTATCTATCTGCCGATAACCGTCAAACAGCTTACGGCTGAAACACAATTCAAACGCTAAACGCATATCATCTGTAGCTTCTTCGCCTTCGGCTTGTTTTGCCTCTTTACCCGTTATGGTTCTTATACGGACAATCTCATAGACATCACGAACTCCTTTTCCTTTTATATAAGGTACAAAGTAATGGAGGTCATGCAATGAAACGGTTGTCGGGAACTTAGGCCCTGTATAGTATAAAGCGGCATTACCGTCAAGGAAACTTTGTGTATATCCGGGCCGCGGACCGCTTCCAACCAAACCAATAAGAAGGCGGTTGGGTACTTGCAACAATGCGCCTTTCTGCGGTATTACATTCGATATGATCTCATAAGATTTATTTTGAATCAACTCTTCAATGAATTGCTCTAAAAGCAATCTGTTATGTTCATCCTTGGGACGAAGCGGAAATGCTCCGATATTTACCTCATCTATGGTCTTACGGAACTTGGATACAGCGACATCAGCCGGCTCACCATCACCCGGAAACAGGATATAACCGCCTATGACTTCTTTTTTCAATGCATCCGATCGGTGATCTTTGTAATAGATGGCATCACGGTATCTGTGCATTTGGTTTACCGCATCTTCGGGTGGAACATCCACTCCGTTTCTATCCTTTCCATCAATACGGTATTTTGCGTCAAACAGATAGGTCATTTTCATGCTCTCTTGCAAATCACTCTTGGTAAGTTGCAATACAATATCCGGCTTTTGAGGTACGGTCGGCACTACCAAATCAGTCATACCGACAGAATCATTTTCACGTTCAGAGCTTTTAGGGTTATAGACAAGTTCTGCCAACTCTATGCCGTCTTTCTTAAAAAGGATGCGTGAATGCTCTCCTTTTCCCAAATCCCATGTAAACAGACCATTCATTTCCATGCGGTTGCGGTGGTCTATATCTTCATTGGATAAATGCAGTTTTTCTTTTACTATATGGCTTACTTCTATGAAACACCATATCTCATAAAGCGTGGCTATGTCTTTGGTCTGCAAGCGGTATATTCCATCGTTCAGAGAATAAGAGCGACTAAGCAAAGTCCATGTGCGATACACCTGACTATATCCGGCAGCCCTTTGCAGGACCAGACTCTCTTGATTCATTCCTTTGTAATTCCCCACAGTGCGAAAAAAGGGATTTCGTTGCAAGTGTCTCAACGTTGCCAATGTGGCTTGCATGTCCTCTTTCATTACATCCGATGCATTCTTTACCGCTTCTATACGCTTTTTCAAGGAATCATATCTATCAGTAATCTGTCCAAGCGCGAATTTCAAGAATCTGTTTTCCTGTGTGTCGTTTGTCCACACACGTTCCTCCACACGGTATAGATACGCGCTGTCACCCCTGTGCTCAGCCAGTCCGTTTTCTATGCAGGAGGGGATAAACGTCAATTTATCGGCTCGTTTATAAGTTTCCTTTCCACGTAACCTGTGTCTTGGGCGGTCAATGATGTTTTTGCAAGCCTTTATGAATTTCTTTTGCTCATTGGCAAACA
>CAYUIJ010000132.1:0-2594 GCA_964444735.1 uncultured Bacteroides sp.
CGTATGGATCATCTTTTTATTCAGCTGTTCAACTTCATATTACAATTAACCTTTCGAAAACTTTCACGGCTTTCATTTATTTTTCGAAGTATTTCAAGTGCTTGCTCAGTTGCCTTTTTAATTATGTCTTCAGAAGCCTGTTCCTGCACCTCACCAGATTTTTCCATTGTCAGGTGTTTGCGTCTTTCATGATACTCCCTTATCGTCTCTTCAATCATTTCCTGAAATGTCTTCGCCGCAACCTGATTGATTTTGCTGTAATTACCGATTTGCTTCTTGACCATTTTCACGAGAAGCTCCAGCTTTGTTGCAGACATACGTACATCTGAAAACTTTTCAAAATACTCAGGAGAGAAAATATCTTCATCCTCGCCGCTTTCAAGAACATTCTTAACCTGATTGTATTTCAGATCCTCCTCAACCATTATTGATACATTGCGATTCATCGTGTCCGTGTCAACCTCGATTGTCCCACTCATCTTGCGAACAAAACCGGCGATTGCCATAAAGCACTGAGCAAGAGCCGACTCTTCTTCCCCAAGATTGCCTGAAGGTTGGCAGATATCATATGCCAGGCGCATTCTCTTTACTGTCTGCAAAAAATATGTCTTAAAGGATACTTCCTGTGATTTCCGACCAATCTCTAAGTTTAGAACTTCTGTTGAATGGAATACGAACTCTGCCGCTTTTGCAAGGAGCGCATATCTTTCTATCGGATCACAGTTCGGATTCATAAACGGAGACAGATCATAACCCGTAATAATGTTTTTAACACTTCAAGTTCTTCTCTGAATGTGGACGTTGCCTGCTCTACATCATCCTCAGTCGGGGCAATCGATGTGTCTCCACCATACAATTTCATGGCCTCGCGCATATATTTACGGATGCCAATATAATCAATGATCATGCCATAGTCTTTGCCGGGGTATTTCCTGTTGACTCGGCTGATAGTCTGAATAAGCTGATGTTTTTTCAGTGGTTTATCATTATACATATAAGTGAGTGGAGACACATCAAATTCTGTAATCCACATATCGACAACAATGATAATGCGGAAATTGGACTTATCCTGCTTGAATGCTTCTGCCAAATCATCAGAACGTTTATCATGCTTCACTCCACCCAGATAATCATACATCTTCTTTTTATCATTTTTATTGATACTTGCCACCATAGCGATCGTTGGCATCGATTAAAACGCACGAAGCTCTTCTTCTGAAGTTTCAATACCATCCGGCACTCAAACCATTCCGGATATTTGAATTTGAATTTTAAAAGAAGCTCATATGCGATCTCCCTTTTCGAGCAAACAACCATTGCCTTTTGGATTCTGTCAGGGGCTTTCTCACAGGCCGCCCCATAATGGTCATGAATATCCACAGCGAATCTCTCCAAACGGGAAGGCTCTTTGAGAATGACTTCCATGGAACTCATCGCCTTTTTGCTGGTCTCAATGTCCTCGAATGTAGCACCGTCCTCAGCGCATTTGCTGTAATATTCCTCAATCTCTTTCGCCTTTTCTTTGTCTAACAAAACCTTTGCGATACAAGGATGATACTTGATCGGTACAGTGAGACCATCCGCTACCGCCTGATCCATGGTGTAACGATCGATTTCGTCTCCAAAGGTCTGATAGGTTTCCGCAATCGGCGTTCCGGTAAAGCCGACAAATGTAGCCTGAGGAAAAGCCTCTCTTAATACTTTGGCATAAGGCTTTGATAACATGGCCTTCATATTGGAGTCAGCATCCTGAGAAAACCGTATTTCCTTGGAATGTTCAAGCTGTGTCCTGTGTGCCTCGTCTGAGAAACAGATGATATTGCTCCTGTCATTGATAAGGCCGATTTTGTCATCCTTTCTGTCGCAGAATTTTTGAATTGTACAGATATAAAAGCCTCCACTCTGTCTTGCGCCGAGTTCCTCTCTCAGATGATTTCGGCTTTTTACAACAGATACCTCATTGCAGTTCAAAAACTCCGTACTTTTTGTGAAAAGTTTCAATCCTTGTGTTTGCAGATTATCACGGTCAACAATCAAAATAATAATTGGAGAGCCGATCTGTGGCACATCCGTACATCAATGCCAGCTGACGGGCAAGGAAAGCCATAGTGTATGTCTTGCCACAGCCAGTAGCGCCGAAATATGTGCCTCCTTTGCCGCTTTTTGAAACAACAGAATTGACAATGCTCTGCTTCAACAGCTTGACGGCAAAGAATTGCGGGTACCGGCACACGATTTCCCGCTCCTCGTTATCATAGATACTGTCCTGAAAATAAATGTAATCCCTGAAGATTTCAAGAAAACGATCTGTGGCGTACACGCCTTTTATCATCGTTTCCAATTCAGCAAAAGGCATAGTGGAGACTTTATCTCCCTCGTCTACCCGACGCCATGCGTAGAAATGCTCATAGGGCGTACGTGCCGTGCCAAGCCTTGTTTTCACACCATTCGAAATACAGTCAAGAGGGCAGTAGTGAAGCGACGGTGTCAAGTTGTTGTGGAGTTTTTTCTTGACATCTACTTCAAAGTGTGGTTTTCAGGTTGCCGAGATACTGTAGCATGACCTGGGTTGCGGAAGCAGTGTCGAAGATCCA
>CAYUIJ010000133.1:0-413 GCA_964444735.1 uncultured Bacteroides sp.
CCTGAAACATTTTTGCTGTTCCGTTTCTTCTTTGAATACTTGGGTTATACTCAAAAATGGAGAAACGAAATGTCTGCCCTGACAAATGAAGAACGAGGTATATTGTACCCGATTATATTTAAAAACGATTTTAATCATATTGATGATTTAACGAATAATCCTGAATTATTGCAAATCCTTCAGTATTATAAAAACAGGAATGAAATAACAGACGAAAATTCAGAGCTATATAAACTGAAAAAAGAATATGACGGATTGCGCAAGAGCTGATTGTCAGCCACAGGAAAAAAACGATATTATATATGCTCTTTTTATGTATTCATTCAGAATTTTAGCAGCCTATTGAAAAACGGACGGCTTGTAATGAATTCACACGACAGCCAATTGGGACAACGGCATCAGGCAAGTAAGAC
>CAYUIJ010000133.1:423-2502 GCA_964444735.1 uncultured Bacteroides sp.
TTCTTCAAACATCATTATCCTTTCTCCTTCTTATCATCGTATAGTGCATAAGGCTAAACCGTATTTCAATCGAAATTCGCTTACTTTTGAATATGCTAATGGTTTAGTTGAAAAAATAAAAATAGATAAACATTTGAGATTATAAATACCTTTATGTCACTATCAGTACAAAAATGAAGATGAATTTATGGAGTTACCACACGACAGCCAATTGGGACAACGGCATCAGGCAAGTAAGACCCGTGCTGTATGTTTTGCTATATCCGGCAAGTATGTGCAAATTTTGCACATATTGAATTCTACTAGATGTACCAGATATATTTTCAAGATGGTTGGTTGCTTGAGAGAATGCACTCCGCCCGTGTCAGTGAACGAAAGATTTCTTTGTACTGTTTCTTTGCTGTCAGGCCTGAGGTTGACCCGGTTCAGGAACCAGTCCTGCGAACGGACAATTTGTCCTCTGAAATTAAATCATCAAGGCTGTAAAGTCCAGACGGCCATGATTAGGCAGCCCGATACTTCAATACCTTGATGATTTTCGGACATTAGGAATGAGGGCTTAACTCAGACTTGCGTTTTTCATTGAATCCGTCTTCAAAGTTTTTTGATAGAGAAATCAGCAAAACGGATTTCTTCGTCACGCAACTGGTCTTGCCAGCTCCTGTCCTCACCCAAATAGCGGTAGATACCCCATTTAGGACGAATTCCCATACAGTCTGTGCGCCACATATCCATTTTTTCAGGCTCATACTTTATAAGCACTTTCCCGTCTTTGATACGTGTGATGATCAATTCATAAGAACCATCCTCGCCGAAACAGGCCTTTTCTTCCACCTCAACCCAGTTGCCGAGAAAATCATTAAGGTCCGCACTGGCAAGAGTAGTAGTGGTTCCGCCACGCTTATCATAACGTACGCGCAGTTGTTGGCCGCCTTTACTGCCGGAATAGGCAGTCAGAGTGATAAGAGGAGAACTGACATCTGCTGTGCCCGATGAATTGTCAATACCTTTCAACTGGTGGAGATGAGAGAATTTGGTCGTTGTTTGAAATCCTGCCGGCAAACAGAATTTCCAACGAAATACCATAGTATCTCCTTTTTGTCCGACAAGGCTTTCCGGGGATTTGTTATCCGTCTTTATCTCATTGCGCTGACGATCAGTAATATCTGTACGCCCGCGATCGTCATCAATCTCAGCATGAATGAAGAAAACAAATACATTCTTATTCAACAGCGTATCATACACCTGCTGGATATGCTGAAAATGAGCGGTCTTATGTTCACGTGAAGAATCGGGCACTTCTTGGTTATACCCCGAACGTTTAATCAGATCATACGTTTTTATGCTGTTGCCGTCAGCAATCAATGTACCATCTACCTGTTGTTCAGGATTCAGTTGTTCTTTATCATCATTATCCTCTTGTTCAGGGGTCGGTTGTTCTTTATCTTCCATCCCTTCCAACGGGCTGTTGGAGCAGGCGATAAAGACAAAAAGGGCTAAGAATAAGATTTCTTTTTTCATTTGGACTTATTTGATATGATTAGTCAGGAAATCAACCGATTTGAAGAAAATTTCTTCCATTTTATCAGAAGTCTTTGAACTGACATTATGATCATAATATTCATATTCCAACAGTTCACAGACTCCTCCTCTTTTCTTTAAAGCCGATGCAAACATCTCACTCTGCTCAAATTCTACCGTAACGTCACATGTGCCACATACCAGCATAGAAGCAGGCACATTCTTTTTCGGAATCAGGTTGACAGGAGATACTTCCCGAAGCACTTTGGAGTCCCGGTCACAGAAATATCCGATACGCTGAGGATCTTTTGTCTTTTGAATGATAGCGGCCTTTTCCAAATCATAAATACCGGAATAGCCGATGAAAGCTTTCGTTCCGGGTACAGTCATTGCAGCTACCGCGGCCAAATGAGCACCGGCGGAAGTTCCTAGAAAGCCAAAGCGTTCAGGGTTGATATTTAACTCGGCAGCATGTTCCTGTATATATTTCACGGCATCCAAAATATCTTGGATAGAAACTTTCACGGTTGCGTCAGATTGCGGAGCCAGTGTATAAGA
>CAYUIJ010000134.1:0-2496 GCA_964444735.1 uncultured Bacteroides sp.
CTGTGAGTACAATTTCTTCAGTAACCTGGGCTGCTGATCTGTTCAGTGATGGCAGCGACGGATCTGAAGTAGCTGCAGAATCGCCAGTTGATTTTGAGTCTGAAGAAGTAGTAATTGACACTACAGAGGATACTGATAATTCTGATGATTCCGAATTTCTGGAGGTTCCAACATATAATGTGAGCGACGTTTATTGGTATGAGCCTTGGGATGAGGAAACTGTAAACAAGGTTGATTTCCCAGCCGAAATCGATGAAATTCACAAAAGAGGAGCTTTCCAGATTGAAGGTAACGGATATCAAGTAGATGTTTTAGTAAATGGCACATGGAAGTTAGTCGATGCGGAATTAGTCAATTCTGAACCTGCGAATTGCAAGCACCCTGCACGACAAAAAGTAGAATTTAGCGTAGAAGGAGTTTCTGGATCTTTTTATGCATATTCGTATGATAATGAAGATGTTACAGCTTATTATAATCTAATGACAGGGAAACCTCAAGAATTCGCGGAAAAATACCATACGGGGATAGAACGCGAGATTGCAATAACCGATGAAACAAAAAAATCCAGCGTGTATGGTGGGCAGTTTAATGGTGCAAGTTGTACACAATCCGGAGATGTACTGGCTTATACTATATGTACTACGTGTGGAGCGATTAGAAAGAATGATAAGTCTACTTGGACTTCATTTGACAATATAGTAAGTAGCATGACAAATGCCTCAGATTATAAACTTGAAACCATTGATACATTAGTAAATCTATTACTTCAAAAAACCAAATACGATCCTGACGTTTCAGGTAGTTTTAGTACAGTCTTTGATAAATTAGCCGATTACATATATGTGAAAGAGATATATGCAAATGGTCATGTTCCAGGAGATGTAGTTAAAACCATCATTCCACCAAAAGATAATGGTGAATATGATTATCCAGAGCATGCTAATCCTGAAGAAACTGAGCAGGCTTATTTCGAGCGCAAAGCAAATTGTAAGAAAACGACAGACGGTTTTTCTGGAGCAATGGATCCTACCAGAGATGCGTTTTATTATGAAGTAGTTAAGTGCGAAATATGTCAAAAAGTTATTAGAGTTGATAAACACGTTTTTTATCATGCAGCAATAACTGAAGGTACAGAGTTTTACATGGCCGTTAAGAATATTTATGGGTTTATAACAACTGATGACCAAATAGTATCAGGCAAGGTTGCTAAGGATAAGTTCAAAGACGTTGTACTTAAGAATTGCGAACTTCCAGGCACTTATGATCTTTGCATTTCATCAAAAGACATATTTGGAGACGATGTTACAGGTGCATATTCTGTAGTTGAGACGAAAACTGCTCCTGCAGGGCATAGGTGGTATGATATTGAGAATGTACACCCAGCCTTATCAAGTAAAATTGGCGATTTTGATCCTAAAAACAGAAAGAGCACCACAGAACTTACACCCGATAAAGATGGAAATATCTATAGTTTAAATTGCGGTACCACTGCTTATTACACTGCTGATCAGTACTGCAAGAATCCATACTGCAAATACGGAAAATTCGACGAAGATGGAAAGACCAAAAAGGAATTTAGTAATCCCGAATTAGTTGGAACAAAAGAAGCTATTAAAGGTGGTCACGTATGGTTTACAGAGAGTGAAACCGATTATGAGGGCCATAAGCCCGGAAGATATGTTGATTATACTTTGACAGAATACCTTCCAATTAAGACGACAAATGAAAATGGGGAAGAAGTAATCGATCCTAAGCATCATATTGAGAAATATTGGGATCATGTTCAATGCAAGATTTGCAGAGAAAAGAGCAAACTTCCAAGTAACACACCTGATGCAATAGTAGATCATGTCCTTGTTCCCAAGGAGGTTCCAGGAACAAGGACTGAGCCTGGTTGTGGAAGTACTGGCTCAGTTGAACGAAGGGATGAATGTGTCTGTGGTTATCATGATGATTCTACGAAGACTACAGCGACAATTCCCGCAACAGATGCGCATGTATTTGATGAACCTGCATATATTACAATAACAGGTGAAGCGTATATTGATGGTAAGTATGTGCCAGGAATTAGCTACCATGCCGATGTAGTACGAAAATGTTCTGTGTGTGGAGCTGAAGATTCTAATGGGATTAACACAATGAGTCCGAAGGACATTGAAGGTGCTGATGTATATATTAATGGAAAGTGGCAGGACCGTAATAGAGATGAAGACCATTACAATAAGTCTACGCTTGTTCCAGCTGGTAAATGGTGTGCAAATCTGCAGATAGACGAAGATACCCTCGTTCCTGCAACGAAGGATCCCGCAACCAATATCAGCTACCGCTGTTCCACGGCACATGTAACAATTTTCGTTGATTGGACCGGTACTGTAGATGGCAAGCTCGTTAAGAACCTTAAGAAAACTGTTGAAAATGTTCCGTACTATGCAAGTATAGAGGAATATCAGGCAAGAACAGCTCATACACCTGGAAAGCCTCAAAAGGAAGGCGATC
>CAYUIJ010000135.1:0-2482 GCA_964444735.1 uncultured Bacteroides sp.
AAGTCCGCGATATCGAGGGATTCCCCATCGGATCGGATGAGGATATTATTGCGCTTTCGGATGCGCCTTATTATACCGCTTGCCCGAATCCTTTTATTGAGGATTTTATTAAGGAAAAAGGGAAACCATACGATGAAGAGACTGATGATTACCATCGGGAGCCATTCGCTGCTGACGTAAGCGAAGGGAAGGCAGATGTTATTTATACAGCACACACTTACCATACTAAAGTCCCGTATAAAGCTATAATGAGATATATACTTCATTATACTAAACCCGGAGATATTGTTTTTGATGGTTTTGCAGGAAGTGGAATGACGGGTATTGCTGCACAAATGTGTGGGAATGTAGAAGAAGTAGCAACTTATGGGAAAAATGCAAAGGCTGGTAGACGAGAGGCTATTCTTAGCGATTTATCACCTGCTGCTCAGTTTATCACATACGGTTATAACCGCACTTGCAATGTGTATGAATTTGTAAAGCAGGCAAATGAGATCATAGAACAATGCGAGAAAGAATGCGGCTGGGTTTATCAAACAAAACATACAAATAAAGAACGTTCCTTTCTCAATGAGGATAATCAGTGGGGGCGTATTAATTATGTAGTCTGGTCAGATGTTTTTATCTGCCCAAATTGTGGCGAAGAACTTGTGTTTTATGATGTCGCTTTTGATGAAAATCTGAATAAGGTAAAAGACATTTTTATATGTCCTAAATGTTCAGCTGAACTAAAGAAACAAGGATGTTCACGCGCCGAGGAAATATCTATTTCTGAAATAGATGGCTCGGTGTTGTCACATGCCAAACAAGTTCCAGTTCTCATCAATTATATTTATGGCGGGAAAAAATACACAAAGAGGCCAGATAATTATGATCTGAATCTTATTGAAAAAATTAATTCAATGACCATACCCTATTGGTTTCCAACGGATTTATTGCCAAATGGAATGAACACACAGCAGCCTATATCTTCGCACAATTATAAGTATGTTAATGATTTTTACACTAAAAGAAATCTATACGTTCTATCCTGCCTGAATCATTTAATTGGTAACAGCCCCGTAAGAATTGCATTTGAGTCGATGAACCCAACATTATCTTCTAAATTGGTTAGATATAATATGGGAAATAGGGGAAATGGTCCATTAAATGGAACACTTTATGTTGCTTCTTTGACGGCGGAAGCTGATGTTATTAAAGTTTTTAGGGGAAAGGTCAATGATTTTGCAAAAGTATATGGGGTGACGGATGGTTTTAGCGGCGCCTTCTGTAACACTGCTTCTTCTACGGACCTAAGAAATATTCCAAATAACTCAATCGATTATATTTTTACAGATCCACCTTTTGGCGCAAACCTAAATTATTCGGAACTAAGCTTCATTTGGGAGGCATGGCTTAAGTTAAAGACTGATAATCAACAAGAAGCAATAATGAATGATGTTCAACATAAGGGAATTGTTGAATACCAGCAGTTAATGACAGGATGTTTTATTGAATTTTTTAGAATTTTGAAACCTAATCACTGGATGACGGTCGAGTTTCATAACTCAAAGAACTCCGTATGGAATGCCATTCAAGAGGGACTCCAGAGAGCTGGATTTATTATTGCAGATGTCCGAACGCTTGATAAACAACAAGGAAGTTTCAAACAAGTTACAACTGCCACCGCAGTTAAACAAGACCTTGTTATTTCTGCATACAAACCTAAAACCTCTTTCATACGAGAATTTCAACTAAAAAGCGGCACAGATGATTCTGTTTGGGCGTTTGTTCAGCAACATCTGTCCAATTTGCCTATTGTGGTAGATTCAGACAAAGATGGAAAGATAGACATTCTTGCTGAACGACAGGCTTATTTGCTGTTTGATCGTATGGTGTCCTATCACATCATGCAGGGATACGCTGTACCGCTTGACGCAACTGAATTTTACAAAGGCTTGGATGAAAAATTTCTAAAACGCGATGGCATGTATTTTCTGCCTGATCAGGTCAACGAGTATGATATGGCGCGAGCGACAATGGAAGTGGAGAACATTCAGTTCTCGTTGTTTGTAACGAACGAGAAAAGCGCGATTTCGTGGCTTTACCAGCAGCTCAGCGATGATTTCGGCGGGCCGAAAACCTATGCGGAACTTCAGCCTATGTTCATGCAGGAAGTGAAGGCGGTGGATAAGTATGAGGATATGCCGGAACTGTCTGTCCTTTTAGACGAGAACTTTTTGCAGGATGACAAGGGACGCTGGTATATTCCGGATGTCACCAAGGAGGGTGATGTCGCCAAGCTACGGGAAAAGAGCTTGTGGAGAGAATTTGAGGGTTATATGAACAGCAGGGGCAAGTTGAAACTCTTCCGCTCCGAGGCTATTCGCGTGGGCTTTGCACGTCTCTGGAAAGAGAAAAAGTATGACGAAATCGTTGCAATGGCGGAACGCCTTCCCGAGCAGGTCATTCAGGAAGACCAGAGTTTGCTGATGTACTATGA
>CAYUIJ010000136.1:0-2407 GCA_964444735.1 uncultured Bacteroides sp.
CAAGGACAAACAATGCAAGGACTGAACTTTACGGCAATTGATTTTGAGACAGCCAGCGGTGATTCTTGCCCAACACCATAAGCTTCTTTCAGTGTCACATCCAATCCGCCCTTGGTGTTCATGATTCAATCCAAATCCCCGACTTCGTCAGGAAGGCCGCAGACCATGAACACCTTTTCTGCATTCTCTTTGAACTGACAGGCTTTTTCGCCAGGCCGGCACAACCAGATACGTTTCCCTGTAAAATCCGGTCTGTAGCTACTATTCATATTTGAAATTGTTTGTGATCAGGCACTTAAGAAGTTTATAGAATTTCTCTTGCAATCCACGCGCAGGCTTCGGCATCTGCCAGTGCGTGATGGTGATTCTCCAACTGATAGCCACAAGCAGCGGCAACAGTATGAAGCTGATGGTTCTCCAAATCGGGTAGTACTCGATGTGACACGCACAAGGTGTCGTAGAACTCGTAGTCGGGATAGTCCATCTGATATACACGGAACACCGCCCTCAGGCATCCTTCATCAAACGGGCGGTTGTGGGCCACCAGAGGCAGGCCTTCAATCATAGGTACTATCTGTTTCCAGACATCTGGGAACACTGGAGCATCATCCGTGTCTTCACGTGTAAGGCCATGAACATGGCTGCACCAGTAGTTATAATAGTTCGGCTCGGGATTGATGAGTGAGTAGAACGAATCTGCGATCTCACCGTTCCGAACGATGACAATGCCGACGGAGCATACAGATGAACGCTCGTTGTTAGCAGTTTCAAAGTCTATTGCAGCAAAGTCTTTCATCTATTTGTCCTCTTTATATTTGTTCCACATTCTTTTGATTTTTCCGGCTATTTCTTTTCGCAGCCATGAGGGTTCCAGCACTTCGATGTCCTCACCGTTCCGGAGGATTTCCTGTTGGAAATCGAAGGAAGGCTTTAGGTAATATGAGAAGATGCTGTATTCCTCGTTCTTTTCTGTCTCTTCCTGCGACTCATGGATCTGAAGGTCTCTGATGTAGTTGGCCTGTTTGGCTGACACCTTTAATTTTACGGTCTGTGTTTTGGTACCATCGCCAGCTATAATTCCGAAGCAGCCTTCAAAGAACTCATTTGCATACCAATCCTTGGGCAACTGAAATGTTTCCTCTGTCTTGCGAAGGCAGGTAATGCGGTCAAGGCTATAAATGCGAGGCTCTTTCTGATGACAATAAGCATATGTGCTGAGGCCCACCAGATACCAGCGCTGACGGAACAGCTTCACGCAGAAGGGATGGATATCGAAGTTGTCGTCCTCGTCCTTCCAGTAGCTGTGGTAGGTGATGTTTAACACCTTGTCCTCCTTCATGGCCTCTATGATGGCTTGGAGATATTTCTGGCCGGATGGCACATATTCCAAGATAATGCGTTCCTTGATGCTTTGGCTGTTGGCTATCAAGTTGCTTACAGAGACCGTGTTAAAAAGCCAAGATCGCAGCCCGTTCCTGCTGATGTCTTCCTCGTTGGCAATGTAGTAGCAGTATTCGCCTCGGCGCTCGTTCTCTATAAAGAGGCCGAACATGTCTTGGATGACATATCTCCAGTTGTCAAAAGTGCGCTTTGGTATCTCTATACCTCGGCTAATCTCATCGCGAAGCCATTTCCTGTTCAGCTCCTTAAACGATATTTTTCCTGCGCGATAGATTGTCTCTATCACCCAAACATATTTTGTTATCAGGCTTTGCCCTCTGTCATTATTTACCATACGCGAATGCCTTTATACCTCAGTTTGGATAAGAAAATCTCTCAAAATAAAAGACTTTCTTCAAGTTGCTTATAACCCCGTCATTTTCCCGTGCAGGATTCAAAACCTGAACATGAAAGAGTTGCGTTCTAAATGGTAGAAAAGCCTTTTCTCGCTTGATTTTCAAGCCCAAAACCGTCCGTTTGCCGCACTTTTCACTTGAATCAGAACCAACGGGAAACTCCTTTTTCCCCATCCGAAGTCCACCTGTTTCCTATCCGTTGCGAAGGTACGAAAATAATGTGATTTTCACCAGCTGATGTCAACTAAAGGCAAGATGCACTCACGAAGATTTTGCAGCAAAAAAAACAGGTTGTGGTCATTTCTCCTGTGATTGGTTTGGCGAAGCCGTCTTTTTTCTTCCCTTAGTTTTGACTTTAATTTAATTGGCGTATAATGAGTATGGGGATAAAGTAAAGACAATTTTTTGTCTGACAGAATATGCATTGTTTGGCAGGCATGTGCCAGTTCAGATTGAGAAAAATGGGCGGAAAGTGTAATTTCTTTGTTTACCCATGCGTATTCACTAAAAAATCATGGTTGCATACATAGTAATATTTTGTGTAGAAAAACATATTCAATATACTTTGGTATTAAAATAATAGCTATCTTTGTGCCATGAACAATCCATTG
>CAYUIJ010000137.1:0-2314 GCA_964444735.1 uncultured Bacteroides sp.
CAGCGGAGTGCCGAATATTTTCGGGGTCTGGCAGGATGAAGGATGGGAGGAACCTTGCAGAACAAGTACATGTAGCTTCCCTTGCAAGGTCTGGCAGGACGAAGGATGGGAGGAACCTGCTATTACGGAGCAATTCAATCCCGACCGGACGATTCTGGGACTTTCTTTCGCAAAAAAAGCGCCAGAAAAAATTATCAGAATAAAAGTGCCAGAAAAAAGCGGCGATAAAAGCAGCGATATAAGTAGCGATAAAAGTAGCGATAAAGATGGTGATATAAAAGGCAATCCGACAATTACTGGAAAAACACGAGAATATTATAAGCGGATTCTTTCGACGATGAATTCTGACGAATGGTACAAAGCTTCAGATTTTGAGAATGTTATTCCTGTCGGAAAAGCAAGGTTAAGACGAATCCTTTCCGATCTGGTAAATTCAGGCAGATTGGAAAGCATCGGTTCCAACAAAGGGAAGAAATATCGACTTTCTACCAAGTGAAGAGCGCCCCATCCTGCACGGTTTTGTTGCGGATGGGGCATTACCCTAAGGAGTTATGAAATTTTCTCAAGGATCTTTTTCAGCTTATCCACCTCGTCTAAGTTGAGGGTGATGCCTTTACCCATTTTTTCACGCCCCGGCGCCCAGTCGCGAATGTCATACTTTGGCTCCGCCCCGTTCCATGAAATCAGATTCAGCTCTTTTGTCCAGCCGCTTTTGCTCTCGGATTCAGTGCCGCCCTGCTGAAAGACAAAGTCAGGATCGTCTCATTCTACTCGGTCTTAAAGCTGAACACCGTGTCCGCGCCGTCCGTCAGGCGCAGGACCCAGTCGGTATCTTCCTCCATTTTTTCCCTGCCGCCTTCCCCGGCATACCGGTAAAACTGCAGCGGCAGCCCAGCCACCGCCTCTGACAGGATCCGCACGCAGGAATACACCGCCGTCATCTACATGACGGACCGCTCCGTCACATACTTCCCGCTTATGCTGCTTCCAAGGTAAAACGCAAACGGACAAGCCGCCGTCCTGTCCGGCGGCTTGTCCCAGCTCCGGAAAATCCCGCTCAAAAAACCCATATATTATTTGTCCTTTCTCGTTTTTTTGAGATACTCAAATAACACTACACCCGTTTTCTAAGGAGTACATCCAGATGAACATTTATATAGATGAATCCGGCTCTATAAATAACCATTCTTCTAACAATAAATACTTCATTATTGCCCTCGTGCATCCTACTGATAAAGACGCTCTGAAACGGGCATACAAGCGTTTTGTTTCTTCCAACCATACCAGCCTTTTGGCATTAGATCAGGACAAACTCCATCCTGTAACCGGACAGATAATAAAAAAAGGTGGAAAAATGTTTCAAAACGGTAAATTTCACGAGCTCAAAGGTTCTCAGTTTGACAGGACAATGAAACAAAACTTTGTTAATTTCTTCTGCAGAAAACAATCATTTGAACTATATTACATACAAATTTCAAACCGTCTCCTTACAGATCCGTTTTGTGAAAATACCGCCCGTGTTTTTAACTATACGCTGAAACTGGCAATCGAATATTTTATTCGTAAAAGGCTCCTTCCAAATGAAAACTGTTCTCTCCAGCTGGACGAGAGGAATGAGAGGACTGAAACAAAATACTTTCTTGAAAACTATCTCAATACGGAACTCTTCATGAACGGAACTATAAACGGCAGATTTGATGTTGCATACTTTGATTCAGCCAATAACTCTCTCATACAAATAGCTGACGTGTTTGCAAATTTACTTTACTCCCATTTGCAAACTGGCAGTTACGATACAGAATTTAAGGAACTCAAAAAAACCAACATCCTTAAATATATTTTTGAGTTTCCAAGATCCCCAAAGCAGCTGTGAAAAAAAATATGTATATTGACAAGCAGCCCCGCATATGCTACTATAGTTTCGCCAACAGTAAGTCCTATGTCAGTGCCATTCTCGAGGTAAGCGTCATGTGCTGGCGTCACTATTAGGCTATTGGCAAATCGAAAAATCAGGTCAACCTTATGGTTGGCCTTTTCCTTTGATCAAAACACCAAAAGCCCCCGCGAATCATAAACCGATTACGTCACTTCATTCCCGCACCGGATCGTCCGGTCCAGCCCCATGATCACGGCAATGGAGTCGTCGATCTTCTCAGAGACATTGAAACTCAAAAAGAAGCTGTTATCCTGGATGAAGAACACGCCTGTTTATCTGACGCTGCAATGTGCAATGGTATGATGCCGTTGAAGAGGTTAAAGTCGGTCATGCCGTCCTGCACAAAGACATCGCCATGATGGTCGGATTTCAGGAAAT
>CAYUIJ010000138.1:0-2248 GCA_964444735.1 uncultured Bacteroides sp.
GCTGTAACTTGGCTGCAACTTGGCTGTAACTTGGCTGCAACTTGGCTGTAACTTGGCTGCAACTTGGCTGTAACTTGCACCTGAGGTTTTCTCAATAAATCAAAAGTTTCTGAAATAACGAACACAGAGGGAGTATTTATGGAACGCAGAAAACTGACCAAAGAAGATATAGACAAGGTTCGGGACATCGAGGGCTTCCCCATTGGCACAGATGAGGATATTATCGCTCTGTCCGACGCCCCTTGGTATACCGCCTGCCCGAATCCGTTTATTGAGGAGTTTATCAAAGAAAATGGCAAGCCTTATGATGAGGCCACCGATGATTATCATCGGGAACCCTTTGCCGCAGATGTGAGTGAGGGTAAAACAGGAGATCCATTTTATAATGCACATAGTTACCATACAAAAGTTCCTTACAAAGCTATTATGCGTTATATTCTTCACTATACTGACCCCGGGGATATTGTATTTGATGGATTTTGCGGAAGCGGAATGACTGGGGTTGCAGCGCAAATGTGTGGCACTCCTACCAGTGAATTTCAACTTACTGTATCAAGCACAATGAAAAATATACAGTGGGGTGAAAGATATGCAGTTCTTGGAGATTTATCCCCCGTGGCAACATTTTTATCTTCCAGTTATACATCTCCTTGCGAAGCTGCTGATTTTAAAAAAGCTGCTGAAGAATTATTAGCTGCTTGTGAAGAAGAGTGTGGATGGATGGAAGAAACAAATCATATATATGGTGAAAATATTTTGCTTGGAAGACAAAAAGGAAGAATCAATTATACAATCTGGTCAGATGTATTAATATGCCCAAATTGTGGTAAAGAGATAGTTAATTGGAAGATCGCTAAGGCAAAAAAAGAAACTGGCACAGAAGAAAAATGTTATTTTTGTGGAGCAAAAATTGAAAACCATACAGAGAGAGTCATGACATCGTATTATGACAATCGTCTTGAAAAAATTTGTACTATTGCAAAAGAAGTGCCCGTTCTTATCAACTATTCATATGGTCGAAAAAAATTTAATAAAGAACCTGATTCTGATGATATTGCCGTTATTTCACGTATCAATGACATGAATATTCCTTACTGGTATCCTACAGATAAGATTCAAGACGGATACAATACTGAGCAACCGATGAAATCTCATAGTATTCATTATGTCCATCAATTTTATACTAGGCGTAATCTTTACATATTGGCAAAGTGGATGGATCTTTGCGAAAAATACCCTAACAAACAAATTGCCCAGAAACTGAAAATGGTATTCACTGGTGTAGCGATGGGAGAATCTAAACTAAACAGATATTTATTTAAGGATACCAGTTTTCCATTCTATTTGCTGTCAGGTACCCTATATGTTGGTGGTTTGCGCCAAGAAAACAATCCACTAAAAGATTTGAATAACAAAGCATTACTCCGTATTGCCAAAATTCAGCATTCAAATTGGAATAATAATGTTTGTATTACGACTGGAAGTTCAACTAGACTTAATATCTCTAGCAATACTATGGATTACATTTTTGTTGATCCGCCATTTGGTGGAAATTTAAATTATTCAGAACTAAGTTGTATTTGGGAGGCATGGTTAAAGGTAAAAACAAGATGTAAAGAGGAAGCAATCATCAATCCAATCCAAAATAAGAATCTCCTCGATTATCAATTTCTTATGCAAAAGTGTTTTAGTGAGTTCTATAGAATACTTAAACCCGGAAGATGGATGACCGTTGAGTTTCATAATTCAAAAAACAGTGTATGGAATTCCATTCAAGAAGCATTACAAAAGACTGGATTTATATTAGCAGATGTTAGAACGCTGGATAAACAACAACAGAGTTTTAAGCAGGTTAATTATACAAGTGCTGTCCAACAAGATCTTGTCATATCTGCTTACAAGCCAAGGGAATCTTTTATCCGTGAGTTCAACTTGAAGGCTGGCACCGAGGAAACCGCATGGGCTTTTGTTCGTCAGCATTTATCTAATCTGCCAGTAGTAGTGGATTCCGACAAAAACGGCAGGATCGACATCCTCGCCGAGCGACAGGCATATCTACTCTTTGACCGCATGGTCTCTTACCATATTATGCAGGGCTATGCCGTGCCGCTGGACGCGACGGATTTTTACAAAGGGCTGGATGAAAGATTTTTGAAACGCGATGGCATGTATTTCCTGCCCGAACAGGTCAATGAATACGATATGGCGCGCGCCACAATGGAAGTGGAGAACATCCAGTTCTCGCTGT
>CAYUIJ010000139.1:0-2234 GCA_964444735.1 uncultured Bacteroides sp.
AGCGGTATATTCCCCGCTTAAAGAATTTAAAGTGCGTGATATGGCCATTGGGATGTAATCTCCAATATCTTAATTATCACTATCCTTGTGTCAAAGAGAGCACTGTTGAAAGAGATAAAAGAGACAGGCAACAAAGTAATTACCTGTGCATGTTCGAGAAGTATATGCGGATAACCTATCTGCATTCCGTGCCATACTGGTATTGGTCTGAAATCATTCATTCACACCTGAGTTATGGAGTACGTTTGTTTTGGAACAGCTATATGCAGAAAGTCCGGCGCGATCCTACCGGCTTTGAAAGATATACCTTGGATATGAGAGCCGATAATTGGAAGATGGAGATGTTGCCTTTGACGATAGAATACGAAAGCAGGAATGCTCCTCTTGCTGCGGCGGAAGGATTGGAAGATTTTAAACGGATAGCCCGAGCATGCCGTGGCAGCCATGTCCGCCTGCTTGTCATAACATTCCCTTGTTATAAAACTGGTCAGGAACGAATAACCGGACGCGGGATAAAAGAAATGCAGGCCTGCGTGGACACGATGCGTAGCGTATATCCGCAGTTGGAGTACCGAAATTACATGGCCGATCCGCGTTTTACGGACGATGATTTTCTGGACTCTTCTCACCTTACAGACGTGGGTGCCGAGAAGTTTACAAAGATTATACGGAATTGGGTGGATGGTCTGGAAAAGGAGTGAGCCGGGCATCAGTCGGCGACTTGTGACAAGGGCGGGTGCCGGATGCCACGCGGGGAAAAATTCTCCATGTACGTATCATTCAACTCCAAAGCTACAAAAAAGCAGGCTCTGTAACGCATCGTATAGGTAATGCTTTGTAGATTTCACCAATATTTCTGGGATTATTTTCCCCCCCCCCATGAAAGGTGAGACAGTATCTTCATCAAGGGAGATTATTCCCGGATAAGGCATGAAGAGAAACACATGTATGATCGGGGTACTATTCGGTTCGCTCTCGAAAAACTGAATCAGAATAGCAGTTGCAAACAATGCCGCTGTTGTGTATTATAACAGGCCTGTTGTGGCAAATTCCCTAAGAAAGACTCTCCTTGTTATTTTTATTTGCCATAGTATCACAACCTTATTTTACTGTATACTCCTTGATATCTATCTGTGACAACCGAAAATAACCGTAAGGATAGTTTCCTTTGTCCGTAATGTTGGTGATATTGCCACGCACCTCGCCGGGAGTTGTTGGAAACATGCCACCGCTATCGCCGCTTGAAGCCGGTATGATTTTGGCCATATAGTCGTAGTATCGCTTTGATATGCCGTACAATTTAAATGTAATGTTGTCGCCGGATTTCATGTCCTCATGAGAATAATATACCTGAGTAAGGTTGCCACAAGTCATTTCGTTATCCTCAACTTCATATTGCGGATAAGCCACACAATCGGTTATGAAGCTGTAAAGGTAGTAGTTGTACTCATGACCATCATCCTGAAAGTAGAATGTCAGCTCGATTTCTTTGCCATCCATTCCTCCATCATCGAATTGCTCGGTTTGTTCCTCTACGTCCGGGACTCCAATCAATGTTTCCGTGGCCATATATCTCTCTTCATTAAGAAGTATGTTTAGCGTATATGACTCGCCCTCTGCCGGGACAAAATCCGTGCAAACGTACTCTCCGGGATTATGTCCTTCTATAAATCTAAATACAGTGTTACTGTTGTTGGTTACGAAGACTTCAGCACCACTTACCGTTGGAGCTTTCTCCTCATAATATCCGGTGGTAGTAGTCAGCCGGATAGTCTGGATGTTGCCTTCTGTGCCTTTCACCCAATCAATGGATGCGTCAATCACCAATCTTGGGACAGCCGTATCAAGGTTGACAGTGATTACTTCCTCATGGCAACTACTCATAAGCATTATGAGCATGAGAACCGTAAGCATTCTGATTGTTTTCATTTGTAATGCCCTTAGAATTTGAAATTATAGGTTATACCAGGTATGATACCGAAAATAGACACTTTCTTTACCTCATTTAGTCCAGTCGTTTGATTTTGACCAAAGATATATGAGGCCGCATTGTTCCGATTGTACACATTATATATTGAAAATACAAGTTCGCTTTGCCAGCCTTTTCTCTTATTAGGCTTGAATCTGCAGATTGCCGAGAGGTCAAGATGATGATATGGCGACAATGAGCTGGCGTTTCTTTCTCCATAGCTTGCGACTGTCACTCCCATATATTCATACTTGCCGTTCGGGAA
>CAYUIJ010000140.1:0-2217 GCA_964444735.1 uncultured Bacteroides sp.
TGGAGACGGAATCCGGTGAAGGACGGCCGACCGGCCAGGAAGAGGAAGTGCCGGTAGAAACACCCGCTTGTTTGGCTGTCCGTCCTCCTTTTGATGCTACGATGATTGCTCATATCAATGTCTATAATGAAATGGGGGTTAGGGAAGTAAAGCTGAAAAATGGCATTCGTTTGATAATGAAGCCCACACAGGATTCTGACAGCACCTTGTATCTGACTTCTTTCGCTCCCTTCGGCACTTCTTCCTTGTCCGACGAAGAATATCCTTTGTTAGAAGGCGTTGGAGGATATATCGATATGGGAGGTCTTGCGAAAGTAGATGGTCAAATTCTTTCAGAATATCTTTTTCAGAAAGAAATGTCAATCACTGTAGTCATGGAAAATCATTGGCATGGTTTTATGGGAATGTCTTCCACTGCTAATGCGCCGGAATTCTTCAACTTGATTTATGAGAAGATTTTTGATCCTGAACTGAAATACGAAGATTTTGAAGAGATACGTCAGGGATTGATGCAGAATGAAGGGGAAGAAACCATGTTGGAGAAAATGCTGAAAAGGGATTCAGGGCGTCAGTTGTCTGCCCGCATCAATGAATTGATGGGAGCATCTATTATGCGTACATCTATTCGCTCTTTTGCAGAACGGTTGAACCTCGATTCCATAGCCGGATTTTATAAGAATTTGTATACACGTCCCGAAGGAACTACGTATGTTGTATGTGGTAGTTTCGATCCGGATTCGCTCATGCGCCAGTTTGTGGCTGTATTCGGAAGAATTCCGGTTTCAGGAAATACGGTGCAATACTCTTATCCTAGTTTTGAACTGCCAGATAAAATCCTCATAGAGGAATTTCCTAATGATAACGAGACACAGACCTTGTTTGATTATTTACTTTACGGTCATTACCAGCCTTGCCAAAAGAACACGCTCATGTTGAAATTGATGCGAGATGTAATTCGTAACCGCCTGATTTCAGTCTTGCGTGAGCGGGAGTCATTGGTCTATTCTCCTTATATTTCATTGTTTTATGAGGGAATCCCGTGGGGTACATTCTACTTTGACATAAATGCTTCTGCCGATAACCGGAATATGGGGCAGATAGACCGTTTGTTGAAAGAAATTCTTCAGAGGCTGAAGGAAGAAGAAGTAGATATACAGGAATTACAAACCATCAAGCGCTCTTTCCTCTTGGCAAAACGTGAAGCATTGAATGAAAAATCACCGGCGGCATGGCGTACCACGCTGGTCGGATTACTTAAAAATGGGGAATCATTAGCCGATTTTGAACAATACGAACAATGTCTTGATGAGATAACTCCGGTTGAGTTGCATAAAGCTTTCAAAGAATGGATTGACTTGGATAATTATGTGCTATTATATTTGAGTAATAATAAATTAAAGAATGAAACAACAAATGATTAAGCGTTTATTAGTTGTATTTTGGGGGTGTTGCCTGCAAATGATTACCTGTGCACAGGTAGGAGTGGACAAGCCTGCCTACGTGTTATATGATAATGCGGGGAAAGCAATTACTTACAGCCAGTTGATAAAGCAACTGGAGAAGTATGATGCCGTTTTCTTAGGAGAGATGCATAATTGTCCTATCACTCACTGGCTGGAGTTTGAAATAACCCGTTCCCTTTACCATATTCATAAGGACAAACTGATGTTGGGAGAAGAAATGATGGAAAGCGATAACCAACTGATTCTGAATGAATATTTGCAGCGTAAAATTTCTTACGATCGTTTTGAAGAAGAGGCTCGTTTGTGGCCTAATTATAGTACGGATTATTCTCCGGTAGTCTATTTTGCTAAAGAGAATAAGATTCAGTTTATCGCCACAAATGTACCCCGCCGTTATGCCGATGCAGTGAAAAACGGGGGACTTGAAGTGTTGGATTCACTGTCAGATGAGGCTAAAAGATACATTGCCCCTTTGCCCATTTCCTTCAATTATGATGAAAAGGAGAGTGAGGCAGCTTTTAACATGATGAATATGATGGGAGGACAAAAATCCGGAGACAATTATAAGTTGGCACAGGCACAGGCTGTAAAGGATGCTACAATGGGATGGTTTATAGCTCACAATATGAAAGACAAATTTCTGCATATTAATGGAAGCTATCATTCCGACTGGAAAGGTGGGATTATTCCCTATCTGCTTCAATATCGTCCCGGGACAAGCGTTGTGACGGTTACTTCCGTACGTCAGGAAAAC
>CAYUIJ010000141.1:0-1491 GCA_964444735.1 uncultured Bacteroides sp.
ATTCATTGTAATTGTTGAATGTCAATGCGGCATATTTCTTATTCATCACGCCATTGAGGGCAACACCTGCATCCTCAAGTTCCATTGCTCGAGATACGGTATAAAAATGATTCCCCGTTGTGAGTTCGTATAATGCGATCGGGAAACTCAATGCAATAAAGGCTATCCAGCCCCAAACAAGTGATTTAACCGGATGCGCCGCATTTCTTCCGTATCGGATTATGGTATAGACGATATTAAAATGAATGAGCAGATAGAATATGCCTATTTTGACAGAATTCTCATCCGGTGTCCATGACAGACTTAGCATGGAATAAAGAACCCAGAATATTCCGAATGCAAGGTAAGCAGTAACGCTCTTGCTGTCGCGCTTTGTAAGAATATGATAAATATTAAAGGGCAGCATGCAAAGTGAAATTAGCCGGATAACTTGCAAACTGCCACCGACAGCGCCAAAAATCAAAGAGCCGATAAATACTGTCAGAAACCGGTCGGATTTATTATATGGCACACTGCAATGTTCCATAAAGACTGCGGTTTTTTACTGATGACCCGTTAAGCATCTTTTTACTTTAATCAACAACTGTGTCATCCGCCAGCCTATTGCTCTGCTGATACCTCGTTTTATCTTGGCCGGTCCCGTTTTCCATGTACCTGCAAAATGATGAATACATAGCGTGTTTTCTGTAATAGTCATGCGATAACGCCCGTCATGGTTTATGGGACATAAAAAGTCCTTGGGCAGAAGTGTAAGCCCGTTTACGGTTTGCAACGTATTGTCCTGCTTCAATCCGTATTTCAGACAATGCCGGGTGATGCGGGTCACGTTCGTCGTTAAATCCAATGAGCCATCCTCTTTTTTGAAATGCAGCCCGTTATATTCATCCAGCAATTCCTTGATAAAAGGATGTCCCTCCCGACTGGCCATAAGGCCGGTCGGGATTTGAGTCGGAGACTCAAACCCCGAAACTGCCTCATATTTCAGCAGATCATCCAAAGGCTTCAATACCTCGACATCGGTATCCATATATATCCCACCCTCATGGTACAACGCATACAATCGCACGTAATCCGTTACAAAGGCGAACTTCTGCGCCTCGTATGCTTCTTTGGCGTAGGTATTGCTCTGGATATCGAACGTCTGCTCGTTCCACTCCTTGATCTCGTATTCCGGAAGGTATTTCCGCCACGAGTCAATACATTTTCGTGCCAGTTCCGGCAAAGGCTTGCCTCCGAACCAGCAATAATGAATGATTTTCGGTATCATGCTTATTTAAAATGATATGGCTTCTTTCAGGAAATCAGATGATTCCTGTGATTTTCTTTCCAAGCGCGCATTTATTGTGGCCCAGTCGATTTCGCGCTCCATCTGTTCGTAAAATGATTTGCCGGGAGAATAGATCCGCCCGGCCAACCCCAATCCCTGCAAGAAGGAAACGATGCGGTCATTTCCGAAAGAGAAACGGCCTTCCAGCAAAACCGCCAAAAACG
>CAYUIJ010000141.1:1501-2191 GCA_964444735.1 uncultured Bacteroides sp.
CCCCGATATTAATTCCCGTGCCTTGCAATATCCCGATGCATATACCACATGAACCGCCAATTTACACCTTTGTACATACTTTTCCACGTCTGTCCAATACAGTTCTTCCGAAGAAAGCACATTCAAGGCATAAACGAACAAATACCTTTCTTTATGCGAAAATTCATCAGCAAACAACAGCCTGTATTCCGAAACGGGCAATAACAAAGTCGGATCCACTGTAATAACGGCATCGGAACGGCCGCATTGCAGACACATGTCTTTGGTCGAGACATCCCTTACGGAGATTGCGGAAAAGGATTTTAAGTACACAGACACTTTATCCGTTTCCGGTTGCGTCAGTCTCCTGCCGCCAATGCTTGCGGCATAGGCAATCTTTTTTTTTCGCACTGTTTCCGAAACTTAAAAAATAAGGAGCTCCGGACCTGCCTAATATATCGGTATTCCATATCTGATCACTGCCACAGATATAGACATCGGCCGTTGGCGGATTACATCTCAGTAAAGACGGGAAGCGATATATCTTGGAGACTTTCAGGTTCGTTTCTCGAAAATGGCCGAACTGCCGTTGCCGGCTCAAAATGGCATTGCGTTTCCGTCTTTTTTCTTCTTGAATCAAATATTTGTATTTCAAATGAATTAAAAAGATGATAAGTAATTTGCTATCCTCCCGCAGGCTTTCCCGTCCCC
>CAYUIJ010000142.1:0-2022 GCA_964444735.1 uncultured Bacteroides sp.
ATTAGTTCGGAAGACCTTAATGGCTTTACAATTCAAATTAGAAAAAAGGAGTTTGTCAACGCTAAGGAACTAAAAGACTTAAGTGGGAAAAGAAATGTTAGATTTTCAGATATATTTAAGGACTATCAAGAAAATCCATATGAATTTTTAACTCAGTTGAAGGAAATGGAAGAAATTCCTGACACTGACTATTATAAATATTTTTCTAAAATTGAGTATAAGATATTGAATCAGTATGGGTTTGAAGTTTCCGGAGGGGAGCGATCAGAATTTAATTTACTAAGAGAAATTAAAGATGCCCTACAATGCGATATGCTGTTAATTGATGAACCTGAATCATCTTTTGACAATATTTTTCTCAAGGATAAGGTAAATGAAATCATAAAAACAATTTCGCGAGAAATACCAGTTTTAATTGTTACGCATAATAACACAGTTGGAGAGTCTATTAAACCTGATTACATTGTCTATACAAAACGTAATATAAGTATAGATGGAGTGACATTTAAACGATATTACGGTTATCCAAGTGACAAAACACTTGTGTCTTATGATGGTGATACAGTAAACAATTATTGTGCGATTATGGACTGCCTAGAAGCTGGCGAAGATGCATATAAGGAAAGAGGTCACGACTATGAAATACTTAAAAATTGAATCTGGAAAGGGATATTTTTTACAAGAAGATAATCTAAACTGGCAAGAGATAGATCAGATAGGCAAGGACGATATTCTGCGTTTCCTTGATGTAATAACTGCTAATGACAATTCTTTTGAAATGGACAAAATCGAGGGAAACTCATTACAAAATGAGGCACACAAGATAATTTATAATAACTTATGGCAAAAATTTAATGAAATGCTTGATGATAGAGATAGATTTTCTGATGAAAGTGAGAGTTTGTTTAAGGATGCCTTTGAAAAATATGCCAATGAATAATTATTCCTGCCTCAGGCAAAGAAAGCACTGTTAGTCATTCTTTCTGCGAAAGTTCGGGTATTGAATTATGTGGAGCTGATAGGTGCAACCCGAACTTCTACCAGAACGAGAAGACTGCGGTGTTTTTAAAGCACTGTGGATAAATTAAAGGGGTGGCGAAATGGTAAAACGCAGAAAAAAGTCATCTTCTAACGATTTGGAACCGTTGAATGGGATGATTGACCTTATGGGAGCCGCTGCTATGGGCGCTTTCACCAGGTACAAGGTGAAAAGCGATTATAAAAAGGGCTGCGGAGAAGAATCTATAAAAGCGGTGACCATGGTTTATGGCATGAACGCAATGCGGCGTGGAAGCACCGGTACATTGGCACTGGCGGTCTTTTGGGCGTAAACAGCGCAATTAACGCCATCGAGCAGGAAGAAAACCGGAAACGAGTTACTTCTTCTGCCTATCATGCAGACGATAGGGTTGATATTACTTTTTATGGGTCGAATGACAATACTTATGCGTGGAGACTTAACTGTGAAGATGGTAGTGAGTACGGCATTTCCCATGAAAACTACGAAACCAGAGATGACTACAATGCCGCACTTGGATTTGCCAAAGCGGGGGATAAAGCACCTGATGATGAGCCAGACAGGGTTGAGGTATTTGATGCTCCAATAGAGCCTGATGAAGAGAAATCTCTGGAGGAATACATTTTCTGTCGTATTTCCCGGTTGGACAACGGAAGAAATGAATACTTTCTGTCTGGAAATGCAGAATACAAAATTGGAGAAGTCGTTTTGGTTCCCGACAATTGCGGAAATCCGGTGCAGGCAGTTGTACTTTCCGTGGAACGGCATACAGTGCTGACAGCACCTCAAAAATTAGAGGAAACCCAGACAATCATAGAGAAAGCCTGAGGTGAGATAATTGTGTACTCGCTTTTACATGTCTGCCGAAAGCGAAGAAATAAAAGAGATCAGTGCGCACATCCTCCACTGCCCGCTCTCCGATAAATTTATCAGGAGCGGTAGCCCTGTTCTGACTTCCGGGGAGATACGACCGACTAACATTGTGCCGGTCATCGCGCCGGACA
>CAYUIJ010000143.1:0-1894 GCA_964444735.1 uncultured Bacteroides sp.
CGTGTGGTCGCTACGAAATTTACCACCTCAAGCAACCGTCTGGGTAAAGCCTATTGTATTTTATCACTCTCGCTGCCGCTGTCAATCATCTTGCACATTTTCCTGTCTTCTCCGGTGACATAAGAGATAATATCCGCCCGCTTGTACTTACTCGGTTTATATTCGATTATGCAGGTACAGTGTTTATGAATTCGCCAGAAATCATCCGGCTGTTCGCCGAACTCATATGTTTTCCAATTTAATTTTTCCTGACATCAGATCAGGTAAAAGGGCATCCCTTAATTCAGCCAAATATCTATTTTCTTCATTGTTGAGATAATAGATATGCTGTTTCCAGTTATTTAAAATCATAATCAAAACACTTGAAAGAATGTCTTTACTCGCATTTTCAAATTTAATCTCATTCTTATTCTTTGTCGTAACAAAATAGTTTTGCTTTATCAGTGGTTCTGCCCCCAGCTGCTTTAGCAGATCATTCAGCCCATTGTCCTGCTGGTCTTGTTTATAAAGCGAAACGTCGAACCCGAGCATCTTCGCCAACGTTTCGTTGATTGTCAACTTGCAGGCGTTTTTCTCCATCGTGATTCTGTTTATATCAGAAACAATGTTAGCATATTCCCTATGTTGAAATTCCCGCTCTTGAAAATCTATGTACCTTGACGAAATAAGGCTATAATCATTTTCAGCAATATTTTGGATCGAGACTGATTTTGAAAATTCGGGGATAGCCGATTGATTCACTATACTGTCAATCGCTTTCTTTATCTGTTGATCTGAAAAGATTTTCACATCTTTTCTGTACGTTCTGTTTTCATGGCTTTTCCCTCCAAACTGCCCGTTCTGTTCCCTCTCCTCAATTTCGTAAGTCTGTCTCATATCCACAAAAGTTACATGCGTTGTGGTTTTCCGTTTGTTGAAAACAATTATGCAAACAGGGATAGAAGTTGCCTCAAACATTCGGTCAGGGCAGGCAATAACCGCCTCGATATAATTTTTCTCCACCAGATATTGCCTGATTTCCTTTTCCTGATTGTTATCTGTGGACAGCACCCCACAAGGAAGGATCATGGCAATCTTGCCTTCGCATTTATCCAAAGCCGTTAAAATGAACGCATAATTTGCGTTGCTTTCCGGTGGTAGCGGGTAATCGCAAAATCTTGACTGAAACTGCGCAAACGGTGGCAATTTCCATTTCATATTGTATGGAGGATTGGAAATGCAGGAATCGAAATTCACATCAAGCATAACGCCTCCACAGTCCGTAACTGTTGAAAATTTCTCTCCCTGCTTCACTTTATACATGGCAAATATTTCATCCTGTAAAGCGTCGCCATTTATTACAAAGGCATCGATATTTCTAACAGCCAGATTAAACAGTAAGATCGGAATAACCTTCTTGTCATACTCATAGCAAAGAAACAATAAATTTTTGTTTTGATTCCACTTCTGAATGGTTAGTGCCCCGCTCCCCGCGCAAAGGTCATACACCGCTTTTTCGTCTGTCGTCTCTGTCAGCATCCCGACAAAACGGGCCAACGATGGTGGCGTGTAATCCTGTTTCTTTTCTTTACGATCTGCCTCGTAATATTGGAATATTTTCTGCAACCAATCAATAGACAAGTCTTCAATAACGCTTACAAACCGCTCCATGTATTCATGCTGGTTATTTATACATACATCAAACAGTTTGTCCGGCAATTCAGTTATTTCAGCTATTCCAAATATTTCCTTTGACTTTTCGCAAAGCTGCCGCAATTCCATCTCTGCTTTTCACCTCAAAAAATGGCATAAGAAAAGCACGGTGCGGTTGCATCGTGCCCACATATTTTTTAAATGCCTTTAAGCAAGGCCTCTGCAAGAGTGGAAATGATATCGCACATACTACGCATTGTGT
>CAYUIJ010000144.1:0-1890 GCA_964444735.1 uncultured Bacteroides sp.
ATGCCGTCTTGCACAAAGACATCGCCATGATGGTCGGATTTCAGGAAATGGAAGTATTTTACGATACCACATCAGTCATGGAAAATGAGGCAAATCTTTTCTCTGCGAAACTTCTTCCAGGTTTGCTTGACCGGACAATGGAATACCGCAATGGCAACAGCAAGTACCTCAAGGAAGATTTGCACGCTTACGAGGGGGACATTGATCTGACATAGAACCGCTGATGACAGCAAAATATCCAAAAAAATAAGACCTGCTGAAGCACTTCACTCAGCAGGTTCTTCTTTTTATATTCGGGAACCCCCGATTTGACATCATCTTCAATATCCCTGGTCTTCTTCGCCGGTACCCCTTCGAAAATTCAGTTATCCGGCACATCCTTCATTATCACCGCACTGACATGATGTCGAGGATCGTCACGTTATAATTGGAGATGGACTGGCCGCCGACTTGAATATTTCTGCCGTTATCGCACATGAAGCCGGGGCAGATGCTCACATCCCGTCTTACGGAGCCAAAATAATTTTTAATCAGCACGGCTTGCTCATCCTCGGTCGCGTCGTCATCCTGTAATTTCCTATATTTTCCGGCAAAACCAGATCACATTCAGCTCTCTGCCGTTGACGCCTGTGTCCCAGAATCATAATAGAGACAGGAGTCAAGTTTTTCTTCTTCTGTCATATTGAAATCCCTTTAATCAAATTCTATTACCTATGATAAAATCACCCCTGCAATTTCTGTAGAAATCTCCTCAATAGTATTTGTTGCAATATTACGAGCCACTTTGTCAACTAAAGATGGGCAAAAATCCATAACCTCCTTCTTAGTAATATTGTGCCATATTGGGAGTATGATTTGCTCGCCAGAAACAGCTTTCGTTATGATTCCATCCAATTCATAATTTGTCCATCCCTTTTTAATAAAATCTTTAGAGATTACTACAATGCCAAATCTGCTATTTGCAAGTCCCTTATCAATCTTCCTGCGTAAACTATCACCGATCTTCATTTCAAACTCATCGTACCAAACCTTTACACCTTTGTCTCTCAGCGAATTGGCGAGTGGGCGAACGACATCATCTTTATCCTCGGAGGCATGAGAGATAAAGACATCATATTCCGGGTCAATATCATCGTCAAGTCCGTATCCGTGATTATGTATTAAAGAAGGAAAAGACGCTAATGGCTGTTGCCTTATTATTGGAAGAGGCGGGGGCAATACCTGAACAGAGCTTTTCACACGGCCTCCCAATCCTCGTAAATCTACAGTTACATACCAATGTGCAGAGTGTGTGGTTTTCAAACGAACAGGAGAGTTCTTAGTTTGATGAATCTAGCAACTGAACATTAGCAGCATTACCATGTAATGTAATCTCAACAATCCTGTCTCTATCAAGATGTCCTAAATCATAAACCGTGAATTCTATTTGACTTCCCTTCATTTATCATAAACTGATTTGCAAAATGGATGTTAACCTTTATAATAATCACATTTTCTCAATGTCGTTAATAAGTTTCAATGACGCGGTTACTACAGAAACAACATAAATGGCCTCTGTGTCATTTAGAACATCATTATCATGCGCAAGCTGTTTTTATTCCTTATCTCATTAAATTTCTCAAATAGCGAAATACTCATTTTAAGAGCTTGAATTGTAAAATTTGAGTCGAATATCTGTTCATCATTATAAGACTTAACGAGAGAACCCATTAAACTATGAAGTGGAAGATAGTTGCCTCTGTCGTCAGTCAATCTTACTTTATGTTTCTCGCATATTTCTCTTAAAAATCTGGTAGTGTATGTATGTAAGCGATCCAATACCAATGTCGGCTCATTTCTTGATAGAGCATTATAAATATCGTTCGACAGCGTTTCAAATTCCTCTGCAGA
>CAYUIJ010000145.1:0-1785 GCA_964444735.1 uncultured Bacteroides sp.
GGAAAAGGGAGTCAATTTGATGGAACTTGCTCCCGCAAGCACGGGAAAATCTTATTTGTTCGGACAGGTTAGCCGCCACGGATGGCTTGTATCCGGTAAAGTAACAAGGGCAAAACTTATTTATGATATGGGGAAAAAGAAGGATGGTGTAGTTGCTATCCGTGATTATGTTGCTCTCGATGAGATTCGTGAAGCAGAATATATGAAGGATACAGAAATCCAGTCAGCATTACAAGCGATCATGGAAAACGGCAAATATCGCGCGCCGGATAATCACGAGGTTATTGTGAACGCAGGAATTATATTTTTAGGCAATATTGACTCCAATGCAATGAATGAGTATCAAAGTATGTTTATGGAGTTGCCGAAGCCGTTTCATCAGCCTCAATTTCTTGATCGAATACACGGTTTTATTAAAGGGTGGGATTTGCCTAGAATGAGTGAAGACTTAAAAGTCTGTGGCTGGGCGTTGAATTCAGAATACTTTGCTACTGTCCTGCATGAACTGCGCGATGACCCGACATACCGGGCTGTCGTTGATGATCTTATCGCTTTGCCGGAGGGGGCGGACACAAGAGATACAGAGGCCGTCAAACGGATATGTACTGCGTTTATGAAACTTCTGTTCCCCAATGTTCACTCCGCCGGGGATATTTCAGCAAGAGAATTTCGGAAGTATTGTCTCCTTCCAGCAATGAATATGAGAAGCATTATCAGGATTCAAATGGGCTATGCTGATGAAAAATATATGGGACATACTGTTCCGAATTACACCATAAGGGAAAGTATTGATTGATGAAAAGAAAAGCAAAAACACAATCATGTATGTCGTGTGGTAAAACACCGCTAAGCAGGAATGAAATCGGCATCAACAAAAAACTGCTTGATGCTGATGCTACTCAGTTCTATTGTTTATCTTGTCTCGCGGATTACCTTGGCGTTGTCGAACAGGATATATTGGACAAAATTGAGGAATTTAAAGAACAAGGTTGCAAATTATTTGATTGAGGTGAGCAGGTATGATTTATGCAGATAACGCTGCAACAACGGCTCTTGAACCGGATACTTTTGAAGTCATGAAACCTTTTCTTACAACAGAATATGGCAATGCCTCACAGCCATATTCTTTTGCCCGCCTGCCTAAAAAAGCGCTAAAAGATGCACGCTCTATGATTGCAGCGTGCATTAACGCTTCACCTGAAGAAATTTATTTTACATCCGGAGGTACCGAAAGCGATAACTGGGCAATTAAAGGAATTATTAATGCTTCAAGTATGGGAGTTGTAGTAACAAGTCAGATTGAGCATCATGCTATTTTGAACTCTTGCAAAGCTGTTGAGAAGCAAGGTTTCCATGTTAAGTATCTTCCTGTTGATAATGACGGCATCGTTTCCTTTGAGGCGTTATCCGTTGACTTTCCTGAAAATGCCAAACTGGTTTCGATCATGCTGGCAAATAATGAAATCGGCTCTATAGAACCTGTGGCTGAATTAGCTGATCTGACGCACAGATTCGGTGCATATTTTCATACAGACGCTGTTCAGGCGCTTGGACATATTCCGGTTGATGTCAGGGCTCTTGGTATTGATATGCTTTCTGCATCGGGGCACAAGTTTAATGCTCCAAAAGGGGTTGGTTTTCTGTATATTAAAAATGGTGTTAAGATTTCCCCCTATGCAGATGGCGGATCTCAAGAATTTGACTTCAGAGCGGGAACAGAAAATGTTGCTGCGATTGTTGGCATGGCTTATGCACTTCGAAAAAATTGCGACCGCATGATGGATG
>CAYUIJ010000146.1:0-372 GCA_964444735.1 uncultured Bacteroides sp.
GTTGCACAACAAACTTTTCTCCTTTTTATAGTCTCACATCATTTACAAATGTACACAATAGGTTTGAATGATTTTCTGAGCTAACTAAAATTATTCTGTGTTCCCGAATGTTTCTATTTGTAGTCTGGTAAATTGCACACAGAACACTTCGGGTGGCACAGCCTCAGGGTAAATCTTATTAACAGGCACACTATACCCTGTTGATCGTGTCGGATAGGAGGGACAAGTATTGTCCTATATTGATAACGCCCGAAGTGGGTGTAAAGATGTTTGGAATGCTTTCATGTGCGAAGGAGCAAAATACGGTCCGAATGATATCCCATTCTGCCCAACCACGACAGAGGAATTGCCGAGCGCCATCATCACATGGGA
>CAYUIJ010000146.1:382-1691 GCA_964444735.1 uncultured Bacteroides sp.
GGACTATAAAACGAAGCCAACAAGCAGGAGAGATATTCGCAGATATGCACATTATACAGTCGACGCATCGCAGCGAAAGACTATGATTTCCTTGAAGATACTTTCGTCTGCTGGTACATAGACGATTATAAGTTTGACGGTCCGCATGGAATATGGCATGACAGTAAGCAGACGTTGAAAGTCCTTCGTCATTTTGCGGGAGCGATTACACCGGACTTTTCTACGTATCAGGATTTCCCGGAACCATTGAAGATTTACAATACTTTTCGTATGCGGGCATACGGGTATTGGCTCGGAAGAAATGGTGTTCCCGTCATCAATAATTCCCGTTGGGGAACTTCGGAAAGCTATCGTTACTGTTTTGAGGGCATCCCTAAAAACAGCATAGTTGCCATCGGTACCGTTGGTGGGAATCCAAAAAAACATATCGACCGAACACGGTTTGAAGACGGACTCGATGAACTTGTTAAGGTTCTCTGCCCACATACCATTCTTGTTTATGGTTCAGCAAATTATCCTTGTTTTGACAAACTGATTGACTGCGGAATCAGGATCGTCTCCTACCCTAGCCGAACGGCGCAGGCGTTTGAAGGGAGGCGTAGGTGATGAGTAAAGGGAGTTCACATCTTTTTTCCGGCACTAGCGGAGAAGGGAAAGCGCTTATAGCAGAGGTGGTTGCAGGTGGAAAAAAAATAACACCAGACAAAGTTGTAATGATTACGCAAGATCCAAACGGCAAAATTGTTTGGCTTGAAACAGGGAATGCTTTATCAGGACTTGAACACATTATTAATAAGCACGGACATGAGTTCAACGGAAAAGGCATTGCTAATAATGATATCCCAGACTATGTTCTTGAAGCTATATATCAGGGAAATGTCGTTGGAACTCAAGGAAAAAAGAATCCGCGCATTGTCTACGAATTCACTTATAACGGGAAAAAGCAACGGATAGCTGTTCAAGTTGGAAGTAATGGCTATATTGTCGGAGCAAATCCAAAGAGTTTGAAGGAGAAATGATTATGATTAGTAAAATACGTTTAATGCTTGAATATAACACCTATTGTGTCTGGCTCTACGATGAAGATGATGAGATTATTGATAATGACAATCCGCCCGAGTGGAAGGATGATAAAGAATTAACAAATGCTTTTATGGCAGTCAGCGATTTGTATGACACTTTCTTTGTAGATAATGAAAAGGAATTTTGTTATATTGGATGTCCGAATGAATCTACACGGCAAAAACTGAAATCGCTTATAGCAAATGCAATAGAAATTCTAAACAGAAAAGTCGCTGGGAAATACCCT
>CAYUIJ010000147.1:0-1670 GCA_964444735.1 uncultured Bacteroides sp.
TTAATATTGCAAGCAAGAGAACCGCCAAGCTGGCTTCCTTGAAACGTCTGTTGGAGTCCGGGCTTGGCCGCATTCCTGAGCTACAGCCTTACATTGACAAGGTAAACAGCATGACCGACACCGTAAACAATGGTGAGATTAGCGTTGTATTACTGGGAAGTTTCTCGGATGGTAAAACAAGTATGGTTGCCGGACTATTAGGCCGTTTAGAGGATAACATGAAAATTGACAATGATGAATCTTCGGATGAACTGACAATTTATCGTCCTAAAGGCTTAAAGAAAGGTTTTAAGATTGTGGATACTCCGGGACTTTTTGGTACAAAAGAAAAGGAGATAGACGGGAAAAGTATCAAATTCTCACAAATTACCAAGAGGTATATTTCTGAGGCACACATCATCATATATGTATGTGATGCGGTTTTGCCTTTAAAAGAGAGCCATGCGGAGATTATCCGCCGCGTCATGCGCGATTATCGAAAATTAGACAATACTGTCTTTGTAATCAACAAGATGGACGAAGCAGGCTATGATCTTCTGGATCCAGACGATTTTGACAGAGGCCGTGAAATAAAGAAAAACAACCTCATTTCTCGGCTCCGTAGCACCATCAATCTGACTCCTGACGAAGAGAAGCGTTTGCATATTGTCTGCATTGCCGCCGATCCTAAAGGTAAGGGATTAGCATACTGGTTCTCTAAAACAGACAGCTATTACAAACGCTCGCATATAAAGGATTTAAGAAACTGTATCGTTGCTGTTATTGACAAGACTGATGCGGATTCGCTTTTGTCTTCAACATTTGAGACATCTGTCGAAGATGTCGTTGATGGTTTGGGAAAAGCTGTTGAGGGAACAGCCAAGCCTGTAAGCAAGGCACTTGCCAGGATAAAAGAATCCGCAGAAGACCTTGCAGAGGATCAAAAGCAGTTGAAAGAAGAACTTGGGCGGTCCAAGAATGAACTTCGAAATGATCTGAATGAAATAAAAAATGAGGTTCTTCGAGAAATCGAAGGCGCTTCCTTGGAGACTATAGGAGACGTGATATCAAGTCATTTGGGAGAACAGGATGGAAAGGTTACATTTTATGTATTTCAAGATAAAATAAAATCTCGGATTGAGCAGTGCTGTGAGACAAACGCAAAAACCATTGATACGGAAGTTGTAAAAGTAGAGAAGACTTACTCTATGCAAGACGAAATGATCAGCGAGGGTATTAAGGGTATTAAATACGGATTAAAGAATGTGAAAGTAACAGGCGAACAGGTTAAGGCTGTCCGTAATATTATAGCCAAGAGTTATAAATTCAAGCCTTGGGGGGCTGTCAATATGGGCCGTAATATTACGAAATGGGCAGGATGGATAGGTGCCGGTATGGGAGTTGCGTTTGAAATATATGGCTGGTATAAAAAGTATAAGGATAGAAAGAAGCTGGAAGAGCTGAAGACAGAATTGAAAAATGCTGTCAACAATTGTATAGCCGAAATATTCAAATCATTCAGTTCGGAAGATCTGTATTATAAAAACTTTGCTCCATCCTATCTGGAGTTGTGCAAGAAAATAACGGAACGAAACAAGGAGATTGAAAGACTGCAGATAAAAGTGAAACAACTGGAACAATATAAACAGCATATCGATCGATGGAAGAAATCTGGAGACTATGTTGAATAT
>CAYUIJ010000148.1:0-414 GCA_964444735.1 uncultured Bacteroides sp.
ACATATATTTTTCTCCCGTAAAAAAACTTATCAGGTAAAGCGTCATCATCCGTCTCCCGTATTGGGGTATCCAGATAAACGTCAATCATGGATGACGACACCACATCACGCACATTCCTGATATTCATCCGCCTTATTTGGTCATCGCTGATATGTCCCCCGTCATCCTTCAGGTGTTCCAAAAGACTGATGCAGGTGTCTATCCAGCGGTTAAAGCCGAAGTCACCGTTGCTGTCTGCAATCGATGAATGAGAAAAATATGCCCTCATGCAACGCAGTTTGGCATATTCAAGGGCGTACAGGAATTGCCAGTCATACTGCGGGTCGTAAGCGGCGTGTCCGACAAGTTCATCAATCAATGGTTGCAGATGCTCTTTCTTCCATGCTTTAAACCGCTTGTTATGATACCACATG
>CAYUIJ010000148.1:424-1616 GCA_964444735.1 uncultured Bacteroides sp.
ATTCCACTCTGCAAACAATGTTACCCACTGCTCAAACTCCTCATCAGAATGGAGCTCTTTGGGTATATGCCTGCCCCGTTTGAGCAAATCCTCTTTCTCTTCATAAGAAAGGCTCGACACATCAGCCAACGGATATGAATAGTCGTCTGTGTTCAATGCGACCAATGCTTTAGGTTTTTCGTCCATAATATGATTGTTTATTAGAATGTATCGTTAACCAAGATTTCTTCAGGATCGTCTTTGGAATGATTCGGGCGCGTTCCCATGCCTGAGATTTCTGGCAGAGAAGAATAATTTCCTATACTTCGATAGTCATAACCGTTTTCCTTCTCATAACATAAAAAAAACAGTTTGAACCTGTGGATGCCGGTTCTTCCTATTGTCCATAGTCTCTGCCCGTCAAACCAAATAAGCTATGGCGGAATTTTTGTTCTCATCTTATTTGCTTGTCAATATAGTTCGTTATATCTTTCTACCAGTCATTATTTTCGTCTTGAACATTTGCGGTGTTAAGAATGCGGTTAATGACGCTGTTCATTTCTCTGACAACAATGTCATAATTCTCTTTCCTTTCGCCGTCCTTTAACTTTCCGTCCTTAAAATGCTTCTTTACACACACTGAAAAAGGCCGGGAATATTCCATTTTCTCATAACGCCCCTCTTCAATGATTGGAGCTGAAATACGGACACGCCCGTCTTTTATCCTGAATCCCAATTGATAGCAGCCGCCTAATGGCACCATTTTGCCTATACCCGAAATCATACCATCCAACTAAGACAATCGAAGATTAAAAACATCCGGGTACGCCCGGATTTTGATTGGGGCATCCTCAACGCCTGACATTACCTGTGAGGGGTTATTGTATGCAGAACCGACATTCGTGGCAAGTTCCTGATAGATGTGGTGCGCATCTTTATTATCAAAAGGTACAATTACAAAATCTTTCCCATCTTCCGTTTGGTATGTTCCATCGGGCAATAGTACGAAATGCACGAAGTCTTGTGCCGTCACAGCCAACGGCAGCATAAGCATCAATATTACGATTGACTTTTTCATATATGTTTATTTATTAGGGGTTCTATCAATTCTTAAATTTACAAATACCTCCCCCGTTTAATAAAGTTTAACAGACAGGTTTTTCATTTTTTTGCCATTCCGAGGCAAATCTTCGGAAAGTCCTTTTCCACGCTT